>NZ_JAMPNW010000025.1:0-61447 GCF_028479545.1 Providencia sp. PROV201 | reverse complement strand
CCGCTTGTTCTTCTGCCGCTTGGATTGCAGATAACTCAGCTTGACGACGTTGTTCTTCAGCTTCTTCTGCTGCTTGGATCGCAGCTAACTCAACTTGACGCTGACGTGCCATTTCTGCTTCAGCAATACGTATTGCTTCAGCTTCTTGGCGTTCACGCTCCGCTTTTTCTTCCGCTAATATTTTCTCTTGGGCTTCCTGATGCGCTTGTTCCGCTTGCTCTTGGGCCGCTTGGAGTTCTGCTAATTTAGCTTCTCGCTCACGTTCTGCTTGTTCGGTTGCCGCATCAATCGCAGCTTGCTGCGCTTCATACTGGCGCTCAGCTTCATCTTCAGCGGCTTTAATAGCGGCCTGCTCTGCTTGATGTTGACGTTCCGCTTCGGCTGTTGCGGCATCTACCGCAGTTTCATGGGTTGATTGGTTTTCAACGTCCTTGACTACATCATTATCATGCTGTTGAGCTTCTTGTTGCTGGGTTTCTTCTTCATTTTTACGCCCAAACCCCAACCATGAGAAAAAACCTTTTTTCTTGTCTTTAGCCATTTGCCACTACACTCCTCGCGGTAAAAATATGGCACTCGATAATCAAATCGCAATAAAATTATATGCAGTCTACCATTTCATCGCTCAGCAACACATATCTGAAAGAAAAATCCTGCCAATTTAATCTGAATTTCAGTGTTAAAACGGTGAAAATAAAGTTCTATAATTGAAAAATGACCAATCAGAGATAACAACACTGCAACTTATCGCCTGACAGGTATACAATAGTAACAATCAAATTTAAGTACATAAACCCGTTAAGCAACAATAAACATTATGGCAAAAAAACCACAATCCCCCTCTTTAGGGCAAATTCGTATTATCGGTGGAAAATGGCGCGGAAGAAAGCTGCCAGTTCGTGATAGTGAGGGCTTACGTCCAACTACAGACAGAATAAAAGAAACGTTATTTAACTGGTTAATGCCAATTATTCGAGATGCTCGTTGCTTAGATTGCTTCGCAGGAAGTGGCTCACTCGGCTTTGAAGCACTTTCTCGTTTTGCAGAAACGGTCACCTTTATTGAGTTCGATAAACAAAACGCACAACTGTTAACTGAAAACAAAGCTCGCTTACAAGCAGATAACGCAACTGTAGTGAATCACAATAGCCTAACTTTTTTAAGTCAAGCAGGTACACCTTTTGATGTCGTTTTCATTGACCCACCATTTCGCAAAGGGCTGCTCAATGAAACTATTCAATTGTTAGAAAAAAACCAATGGTTAGCTGAAGAAAGCTGGATATACGTTGAGTCAGAAGCGGAGTCACCACTTACTGACATTCCAGCTAATTGGCAACTTCATCGCGAAAAAATAGCGGGGCAAGTCGCATATCGCCTTTTTATTCGAACTTCACTTTAGGGACAAAAACATGTTTATCAATATTGGACGCCTACTCATGATTTGCGTTTGGAGTTTTATGGTCTTTAACCTCGTCCATCCATTCCCTAAACCATTGAAATACTTTATGGATATTGCAATGGTTTTTATGATTTTCATGCACGCATTACAAACTATTTTCCTAAAAGCAACGCTACCAAAAGGGGAAAAAATATCGGGTTTAGTTCAACTGCGCATTTTCTTTTTTGGTGTATTCGAAATGCTAGCGATGCAGAAAAAAAATAAAGCTGATTTAGAAAAAGCGAAGAAAAAACAATTAGGCGAGTAACCTATTCTACGCTGGCTCAAAACGAATAAAGCGGGTACCTTGCATAATGAGCTTACCTTCATGGCCAAGTTCAACGCCTTGATACTGTTCTTCAGTTACAATAGTTTTAATAATTTCGCCACTTGATAGCGTCTTAAAGTGAATCTCATAGCGAAAAGTTTCAGGGGAAACAACATCCCGCTCTCGAGAGCGCATATTTGGGTATGGATAGTCTTTTTTGCTATCAACCTTGACTAAGTAACTCACAGGCAAGGCGTTATCGTTGATTTCATTTTGCTTGCGTTGATCAAAAAAACGCTTGGTTGCTAGAACAGCAATGATCGCTAAAACAATGATCAATAATATGGGCTTATTCATAATGTATGCTTTTCACTTAAAAAGTCAGTCGCTATAGTTTATCTTATTTAACTAAGTTGGACACGCTTCTATACTCTACATAGCTTGAAGTAAACGAGTATAAGTTGCCGGATCACTGTCGTGTCATTCATTGAACATATAAGGATGTGTATATGATTAGTTGGCCATTCCTCGCAGTACTCTTTTCTGGTTGGTTATATGTCGATGCCGCCTATCGAGGACCCGGGTGGCAACGGTGGTTATTTCGCCCGATCACACTGCTACTTTTATTACTTTGGGGCTGGAGTTCCGACGATCTTAACCTGCAAAATTACCTCATTCTTGCGGGGCTACTAGTCTCGCTCGTCGCGGATCTGTCTCGTATGCTTTCAAGTGAGCACTTACTAGCTTCCGTTGCGTTGATGTTCTTGAGTTACCTGATTTATACCATCAGCTTCGGAATGCAACTCAATTTCGGGCTCTATCTACCTTGGCTAGCCGCCCCTCTGATTGTCGCTGCCATTACTTTAGTATTTATCTGGGGCAAACTTGAAAATCTTCAAGCCATTGTTTTTGCATCATTAATAATGTGTATGATTATGGCATGGGTTGCTGGTGACCAATATTTTGGTCTCGGTCGTGAATACAATTTTTCAATCATGGTTGGTGCATCACTGCTCTTTCTTTCTAACTGTGTTTGGCTAATTGCTCGATTCCGTATCCCATTTAAAGCTTCAAAAGCCGTTGTTGCTGCTCTCTATTTCCTTGGGCAGTTCTTTATTGTCCGAGCAATTTATTTATAACCCCTTTTTAGTAAACACCATGCCAATTGATAAAAAGTGCTATTTGAGAATTTTATCAGTTGGCAGCCCCTCTTTTAGTTTGACTCTGGAGTAGACTCCAGAGTGTAAACTTATCTGCAATGAATAATGAAACGAATTATTGTTAGATAAGGGGGCGCTTATGCACTCACACTCTCATAAAGAAAATCATACACATACCAGTTCTTGCTGCTCGAATAGCGCTACGTGTTCTTCTGTAATCACAGAGAACAGCAAAGAAGTGAGTAATGACTCACATACTCACGAACATGGCTATACAAAGCAACACTCTGATGACGATGAAGAATCTCACCAGCATCAAGGATGCCATTCATCCCATGAGCATGATACCGACGATACGCACCATAACCATAGCCATGCAGGCCATGACCACCAACACGGTGATAGTTGTGGGTTAAGCGCGAATATCATCAATGACGTTGAGCCAACCCAAGCCGCAGGGCAACGATTCAGTTGGGTTATTCGCGGTATGGATTGCCCTAGTTGTGCCAATAAAATTGAAACCGCAGTCGGCCAAATTAGTGAAGTTAAACAAGCTAAGGTATTGTTCGCTACTGAAAAATTAGTGGTTGATGCCAATACGGATATTAGCGCGGCGGTTCGTTCCACGGTTGAAGCTGCTGGCTATGAATTGCTCGAAGTGAATGGTAATAGTGCGGCGGCTATTGCGCCACCACAAAGCTTACTCAGTGAAGCTAAGCCCGTCATTATATTAGCGATTTTAATGGCAATTAGCTGGGGTATTGAATCATTCAGCCCAAAAATTGGTAACATCGCCTTTATTTTGACAACCCTGTTTGGTTTATACCCTATTGCTCGTAAATCGTTGCGCCTAATTCGTACTGGCTCACCCTTTGCTATCGAAACTTTGATGACCGTTGCCGCGGTAGGTGCAATCTTTATTCAAGCCACAGAAGAAGCCGCAATGGTTATCTTACTGTTTATGTTAGGCGAAATGTTGGAGTCTTATTCTGCCGGAAGAGCCCGACGAGGAGTTAGCGCCTTAATGGCACTGGTCCCAGAAGATGCTGTTTTGATCAAGGATGGACAAAAAACCACCATACCTGTGGCACAATTACGCCCTGGTGATATTATTGAAATCGCACCGGGTGGTCGTTTACCTACCGATGCCGTATTAGTCTCAGGTTTTGCCAGCTTTGATGAGAGTGCGCTAACAGGTGAATCTGTTCCCGTCGAACGCAATGCAGGCGAAAAAGTTGCTGCTGGCTGTTTATCCGTTGATAGAGCCGTGCAGATGAAAGTGGTGTCAGAGCAAGGCCAAAATGCCATCGACCGTATTTTACAGCTAATTGAAGAAGCTGAAGAACGCCGCGCTCCAATAGAACGCTTTATTGACCGCTTTAGTCGCATATACACACCAATCATTATGCTTATTTCTGCATTGGTGATTATTATTCCACCAATTTTCTTTGATGCATCATGGGAAACATGGATTTACCGCGGTTTGACACTGCTATTAATCGGTTGTCCTTGTGCCTTAGTAATTTCGACCCCTGCCGCAATCACCTCTGCACTCGCAACGGCGACACGGCGCGGTGCATTAATTAAAGGCGGCGCAGCACTTGAACAACTGGGTACTATCACAACAATTGCTTTAGATAAAACAGGCACACTAACGGAAGGTAAACCGCATGTCACTGACCTTGTCCCTGAAGAAGGCATGACAGAAAGTGAATTAGTACGGATAACCGCTTCCGTTGAGGTGGGCTCCCATCACCCACTGGCTAAGGCGGTAGTGAATAAAGCCGAAGCATTATCGTTGGTAGTAACCGAAGCTCAAGACCGAAAAGCACTGGCAGGGAAAGGTGTTGAAGGTGTTTTGAACGATAAACATATACTGGTTAGTGCACCAAACCGCCTTGATACCCCGCTAAATAGCGAATGGCAAGGTAAAGTTGAGGCACTTGAGGCCGAAGGGAAAACGGTTGTTGTCACACTAGAAGATAACCGTGTAATTGGTTTAACCGCGCTACAAGATACACTGCGCAATGATGCAAATGACGCAATGAGTTTGCTTAAAGCGCTTAACGTTAATGCGGTGATGCTAACGGGTGATAATCCTCGTGCTGCGAGTGCCATTGCAGGGCAACTAGGCATGGAGTTCCGTGCTGGCTTGTTACCTGAAGATAAAGTTACCGCAGTAATGGAACTTAATCGTAACCACAGCACCATGATGGTTGGAGATGGTATTAATGATGCGCCTGCGATGAAAGCCTCCAGTATCGGGGTAGCCATGGGAAGTGGTACGGACGTTGCGTTAGAAACCGCCGATGCCGCATTAACTCATAACCGTTTAACGGGGCTAGCTGAAATCATCGCGCTTTCTCGTGCAACGCGAAAAATCATTCGTGAAAATATCGCGATTGCCTTGGGGTTAAAAGCCGTATTCCTTGTCACAAGTTTATTAGGTATTACAGGCCTTTGGGTCGCTGTATTGGCTGATTCAGGCGCAACAGCACTCGTCACAGCGAACGCAGTGCGTCTATTACGCGTTAAATTACCCCAAGTGAAAAAATAGCTTTAATTAACAGAGTTTCAATCAACCAATTTAAACGCCGCGTTAAGTGGCGTTTTTCATTTACAACATTTCCAATAAACACCTGTATTACAATATGTTAAATGCAAATTCAATTAAAGAATTAGGACTAACTTTTTCTCCATAAACCTCAGTTTTCGCTAGAATACGTTTTATCAATAGATTATTTTGGTATAACGTTTAGTGGGTACTGAGTATGGTAAAAAATCACAGTTCAACACCGCATGATGCTGCATTTAAAGGGTTTATGTCTAAAATTGATAATGCACGTGATTTTTTTGATATTCACTTACCTAATCATATTAAGCAGTTATGTGATTTCAAAACATTAGCGATAACAAATTCATCTTTCATTGATAATCAGCTACGTACTCGTCTTTCAGATGTTCTCTACACTGTCGAGACACAGCAAGGTGAAGGATATATTTATATGTTAGTTGAACATCAATCAACACCCGATAAACTAATGGGTTGGAGGATGATGCATTATGCGTTCCTTGCCATGAATCAGCACTTACAACAAGGTCATCGTGATTTACCACTAGTTGTCCCAGTTTTATTTTATCATGGGAAAATAACCCCTTACCCATATGCTAAGCCGTGGACACACTGTTTTCAGTGGCCTGAAATTGCGTCAAACTTATACAGTCAGCCATTTCCTCTCGTCGATATTACTGTTATTGATGATAATGAGCTCGTAAACCATCGCAAAGTTGCCGTCATGGAACTTGCTATGAAACATAGAGACCTAAGAGATAACATAGAAAAAATTACGCAATTACTAGCTGAAGCGATGAATCGAAACTATCATCATAGTGATGACATAATTACTATTTTCAATTACTTATTTATTACTATGGATTCACCGCATTTTGAAACAGTGGTCAATCAACTTATATACCAACTAGAAAATAACCAAGAGGATATCATGAACATCGCACAACGATTAAAAAACCAAGGATTACAAGAAGGTATTGATATCGGTGTAAATAGAGGCATTGATATCGGAGAAAACAAAAAACAACATGAAATTGCTCTTAAAGGTTTACAACTTGGTACAAGTATTGAACTTATCTGTCAACTTACAGGGCTGAGCTATCAGGAAGTATTAAACCTACGTTAATCCCTACTTCTTGGCAGGAATTAACGTACAAAATGAAATTAGCTAATAACTATTAGCTCGACTTTTTACGCAGCAAATAACGATACGGGGTATTATCAACCTCTACGGCTAATAAATCATGCTCCATAAAACGGCAAAAGCCCGGAATGTCGCGTGTGGTTGCTGGGTCATCCGCAATAATTAACAACGTTTCCCCATCTGCCATATTACGAACCGTTTTACGCACTAACATCACAGGCTCAGGGCAACGCAACCCAAGTGTGTCAAGGGTCTTAGTAGCATTATCAAAAGAATCAGACATAAATAAACACTTCTAAAGAGAGATCAATAATCGAATTATATAATAAAACGTGTCTTGATGAATGAACTGTTTTGCTTTCGTTGCGCAACGAGCGTATGATGCACAGTTCCCAACTGTTGGGATGAATTTCATGGGTTCCCTCACCCCATTGTCACTAAAAAGGTACAATATGTTTAATTTTACTGCGCAGCAAAAAGCCACTGCGTTAATTTGGCTTTCGTTATTTCATATTTTAATTATTACTTCTAGTAACTACCTAGTGCAATTACCGATTAATATTTTCGGTTTCCATACCACTTGGGGCGCATTTACTTTTCCATTTATTTTCTTAGCAACTGACTTAACCGTCCGTATTTATGGCGCGCCACTTGCACGCAGAATTATCACTGCGGTTATGCTGCCGGCATTACTGATATCCTATGTTATTTCAGCATTATTTTTCCAAGGTGAATGGCAAGGCTTTACTGCATTGTCTGAATTTAACTTATTTGTCGCACGTATCGCAGCCGCTAGCTTTATGGCTTATGTCCTGGGGCAAATATTAGATGTCAGTGTTTTCAATCGATTACGTCAAAATGCACGTTGGTATGTGGCTCCTGCTTGTGCCATGTTCTTTGGTAACTTAATTGATACTATCGCGTTCTTCTTTATCGCATTTTTCCGTAGTAGCGACCCATTTATGGCCGCAAACTGGGTAGAAATTGCTTTAGTTGACTATGTCTTTAAGCTACTTATTTGTATGCTGTTTTTCTTACCTGCTTATGGTGTGCTTTTGAATTTTATCTTGAGATATTTCTTCGCAAACTCAGATAAAAAGCAGTTAGTCAATCAACACTAAAAACAAAAAAAGGAGATAGCTAAATGCTATCTCCAAATAAGATTAACTGAGCTAAAACAACAAATAACAACCCTACAATTCGATAAGTAATAGATCACAAAGCTTTTGCTAAAAGTGAGATGGGATGCTCACACTTCTTACTCGTCGACATCTCAATCTGCCACTTACACGTTTCACAATCAGTGATCACCATATCAGCACCACTTTCTTCAATTTGGCGAAATAACCCGGCACCAATACCTTGAGAAACCTCATAGTTTTCTTTTTTGAAACCATAGGTTCCTGCGATACCACAGCACTGTGAGTCTAACACTATCAGCTCAACACCGGGTACACGCTTAATTAACTCTAATGTGTAGGAGGTCCAACCCATTTTTTCCATATGGCATGGTGTATGATAAGCCACTTTTAAAGGCGTATGTTTCAGTTTGAGTTCACGCCCTTCTTCCAGTAAACGATAAATATAACGTGTTGCGAGCTCAATGTTATCCCTCATTGCAGAAGTATCAACATCAAGGACATGTGTATATTCATCACGGATAGTAAACGTACACGTTGATGAAGTTGCAACAACAGGCACATGTTTTTCAAGGATAGTTTCTTGTAATGACTCTAAATTCACATTGGCTTGGCGTTTTGCCTGTTTCATAAAGCCATTCGCAATTAACGCCACACCACAACATTTTTCACGTTTAAGTAATTGAACGCCAATGTTCATCCCATTGAAGACTTTAATTAAGTCTTTACCTAATTGAGGGTGGTTATAATTCACATAGCAACCATGGAAAAACGCAACTTGCTCTTCAAATTTAGCTTGTTCAGCGGCTTGTTTTGCATACCAACGACGGAAAGTCCCAAATGAATATTTTGGTAATTCACGGCGATGGTCTATTTTCAGTGCTTTATCAAGGATTTGACGTACAGGTTTTAACCCTGTAATCGTATTTACAACTGGTGCAAATGGCGTAGATAGCGACCCCATTAAATCGGTATGACTGAGAATTGCATCACGAATTTTCGGTTTTTGCTGGCTGTAAGTATTACGCGCACGGGCAATAATATCGCCAATTTTCACATCCGATGGGCAAGCCACTTCACAGCGCTTGCAGTTTGTACAATATTTAAGTGCCTCGTCATATAACATTGGGTCTTTTAAGCGCAAGCGCTCACCATCGGGCCCGGCTTGCTTAGGGCCTGGATACAATGGATTAACCTTTGCTACAGGGCAATAAGTGGTACACACCGTGCATTTAATACAGCTTTCAAAGCTTGCATCTTGAATACTCATTGTGCCACCTCCACCTGCATGGTTTTACTCTTAATCAGTTCATTAATGATTTCATTAGCGGCATATAATGCGCTAATTATTGATACACCCGCCCCACAACCTTGGGTGAGAGGGTCAAAACCGCCTAATACAGCGCCAGCGACATAAAGGTTTGAAATAGCGTTCCCCTCTTTTTGTGCGCGCAGCTTTTCATCAGTTTTCACGCCAAAAGCCATATAAGGTTGGGAAGCAAAAAACTCTTTGTTAGTCCATTTTGCACGTTCTGAAATTTCACACAGGTCCAATTGCATCAACGGCTCATACACACGGTCAAACTCTGCCACCAATCCATTATTGAAAAAACTCCCCGTTGCCAGAACAAAATGCTTAGCTTTTAAAGAGATGTCACCATGATTACGAGTCTGGACAGATTCAATTCGGCCATCCACACAGTTTACCGCAGTGACTTTATCACCTGGCATCACTATGCCACCTTGGCGCCGAAACTGACGCAATAACATTTCGTGTAAACGGATCCCCAATAAAGAAGGTGGAAGAGTCGGCAATAAAAATATAGGCTTACCTAAATTCCTTTGTAATTCCTGTAAAGGTTCATCACTGTCGAGTCCGATACACGCTGGCATGAAAATCGCTTCTGCATCTGCGACCAACGGGGAAATTTCAGCTACCATTTGAGCCATGTTTTCTGGACGGTCTAACCAACGAGCAACATTAACGGCTCTAAACTCGCTCGGGTTTTCTCTTAACCGGTCTAATAATGGTAAATGCACATAGTGCGCTGTTGCTTGTAGCCCTTCACGTTGTAGCTCATCCGCAACCATTTGGGGTTGAAAATCCAAGAAACCTTCGATACCAACCACCGCAATATTGTTAGCATCCATTTTATGGTGTAAGCCAACCGTTGGAACAAATTTAGGACTAAGCCAAGTCATGCGCTTATGGCCTAGAGGTGTAATGCGATAGTGGTTTTCTTCACAAGAGCCTTTTAAATGGACTCCCGCTTGCTGCAATATCGACTGCGCCATATGCGCTAATTCAGTAACCTGCGTTTTTCCGATTAAACTATAAGGGTGAGCTGGCGACTGTTCCTTTAACGCATCAAGCATTTCTAATGGTTTTTCAGCCACTTCCCCATTAGGCAAATGGGTTAATAAATCTAAGGAGCCTGATGAAAAATGCAATGCATTTTGCCCTGCGCTAACAATTGCACAAGATAGGCCAGACTGGGTTAAACGTATACCGCTCATTAATCCAGCCAAACCGCCGCCCATTACCACTACATCATATTTCATTATCTGCCTCCTTCTGTGCATCCTTGCCTAGTGTCGCTTCATTCATGCCACATAACCCGTGATATACCCAGCTAGTAAATTCACTTTCACGCAGCGCATCCCCCCAAGCTATTGGACGTACACCTTTCCAGCGCTCATTCAGGAAGTGACTTAATTGCTGCTCTGTTTCATGGGGCGTTGTAACATTAAAACGATTGAGTAAGCCAGCTGCGCGGCATGCACATAGCTCACCTTGGCAAGTTCCCATACCCACACGAGTACGGCGCCTTAAATCAAGCAGATTATTGACCGTCAATGAATTCACGGCATAACGCACCTCACCCGCAGTAACGGCTTCACACTCACAAACTAAACTTTTATCGAGCCTATCCGTACTGAGAATTGCAGAAGCTCTGTCACCATGGCGGTAAACCGCAGAGCCACGAATAGGGGCTGGGATAGAAACAACATTACGTAAGGCTTCTTCTGCGCTGTGCTGCGACCCCGGTAATGGGGCCTCTGCTGTTGTACATTTGGCGCTGTGACCAAGTTTTTCGCAAACTTTATCTGTCGCCCATTCCGCCATCAGGCGATAAGTCATCAACTTACCCCCTGTAATGGTGATAAAACCTTCTAAGCCATCGCGTTTAGCATGGTCTAACAACACAATACCGCGGCTTACGTTACGCCCTGATGGGTCATCATCACTAGCAACTAATGGTCGAACGCCTGCATATGCACGTAAAATGCGCGTTGTCGCAAGTGCAGGAGACAACATTGAACCTTCGCGAATCAGAATATCCACCTCTTCAGGGGTGACATACATATTATCAATTTGGTCATATTCAATATGAGTCGACGTGGTCCCAATCAGGGAAATCGTATCGCCGGGAACCAAAATATCGGCATCTGCAGGTTTACGGCAACGGTTTATCACCATATTGTTCAAACGGTGACCTAAAATTAATAGTGCCCCTTTCGCAGGGAACATTTTAATTTTTAATTCGCCATATTCTGCAATTTTTTGTCCCCAGATCCCGCCCGCATTGACGACAATTTCTGCGTAAATATCATATTGTTTCTTAGCATGATGATCATATACCGTCACACCGCGTACCGTATCACCATCACGAATTAAGCCAATAACTTCATGATAAGTTAACACTTTTGCGCCATGCTCTCTGGCATCTAACATATTTGCCGCAGTTAAACGGAATGGGTCAACCGTACCATCAGGAACGCGAACCGCACCAATTAAATGCGGGTTAACAGAAGGTTCAAGACGAATAGCCTCTTTAGGGTCAATCGCAGTCGCATCAATACCTGCCGCTTGGCAGGCCGTAATGAATTGCTGCTGATATTCTAAGCTGTCTTCAGGAAGAGTAATAAACAAACCGTCCGTTCGTTCAATACAATGATGTGCGATACGCTTTAAAATTTTGTTCTCTTCGATACATTCTCTGGCAGATTCACCATCTGTGACGGCATAACGCGCGCCACTATGCAGTAATCCATGGTTACGTCCTGTCGCGCCAGTCGCAATATCATGTCTTTCGAGTAAAACGGTTCTTAGGCCTCGGCGAGCGCAGTCACGAGCGACTCCTGCACCTGTTGCGCCACCACCGATAATGATGACATCCGTTTCAGTCACAGATGAGCCATTCATGTCGCATTCCTCACATTAATAAACGTTTCTATAATAAATAAGTATAGGTTCTATTTTTATAATCTATTATTAAATATAGCCCAGAAACGCGATCGATGTTTGATAAGGAACAAAAACGAAAGTAATTGCGACATTTTTAGCACCTCAAAGAACAAAATCGTGATGAAAATCACAAAATAATTAACATTTCCAGTTCCATTCTATTCACAAATGTCATTTACTATGCAACTTCATAAACAAAATCAATAATTGTGCGTTGGATTACAGATAAATTGTTTTTTAACGACTACAATTTAGAGCAATTAAGAAAATAAAGACTCTTAAATTACTCGAATACTTTCGTTTTTGTTACTTCACCAATAATAAACACTCAATATTTCTCTGAAATAGAGAAATGGAAGTGTAAATAAAAATTAGCATGCCATCGGAGGCGTATATGTTAAGCATTTTTAAACCAGCACCTCATATAGAGAGGCTGCCAGCTGATAAGGTAGATCCTGTCTATCGTAAGCTTCGTTGGCAGATCTTCATGGGTATTTTCTTTGGTTACGCAGCGTATTATCTAGTCCGAAAGAACTTTGCGTTAGCGATGCCATATCTTGTTGAACAAGGTTTCTCTAAAGGTGACCTTGGTTTCGCATTATCAGGGATCTCAATTGCTTACGGATTTTCTAAATTTATCATGGGGTCGTTTTCCGACCGTGCAAACCCGCGCTATTTCTTACCCGCAGGTTTGATTCTTGCCTCCGTAGTGATGTTAGTCATGGGATTCGTACCATGGGCAACATCAAGCATCATGGTAATGTTCGTATTACTGTTCCTTTGTGGTTGGTTCCAAGGTATGGGTTGGCCTCCTTGTGGACGTACCATGGTTCACTGGTGGTCACAAAAAGAACGTGGTGGTATCGTTTCGGTTTGGAACTGTGCGCACAACGTCGGTGGTGGTATCCCGCCATTACTGTTCATGTTAGGTATGGCATGGTTTAACGACTGGAAAGCTGCGCTGTATATGCCTGCATTGGCTGCTATTCTAGTTGCAATCATTGCATTTGCGTTAATGCGCGATACCCCGCAATCTTGTGGTCTTCCTCCAATTGAAGAGTACAAAAACGACTATCCAACAGACTATAAAGCATCCGATGAAGAAGAATTAACTGCAAAAGAAATCTTCATGAAGTATGTTTTCCCTAACAAACTGTTATGGATGATTGCGATTGCGAACGTGTTCGTTTACTTACTGCGTTATGGTGTTTTGGACTGGTCTCCAACTTACCTGCGTGAAGTTAAACACTTCGCAATGGACAAATCTTCATGGGCTTACTTCTTATATGAATACGCAGGTATCCCAGGTACGTTACTGTGTGGTTGGATGTCGGATAAAGTCTTCCGCGGTAACCGTGGAGCCACTGGTGTGTTCTTCATGGTTCTGGTAACCATCGCAACTATCGTGTTCTGGATGAACCCAGCCGGTAACCCAAATGTTGATATGGCATGTATGTTGATCATCGGTTTCTTAATCTATGGTCCTGTTATGTTGATTGGTTTACACGCTCTTGAACTTGCACCGAAAAAAGCAGCAGGTACCGCCGCAGGATTCACAGGCTTGTTCGGCTACCTCGGTGGTTCTGTCGCAGCAAGTGCTATCGTTGGTTATACCGTAGACTACTTCGGTTGGGACGGTGGCTTCGCAGTCATGATCGGTGGTTCAGCATTGGCTGTTGTTCTACTGTTTATCGTCATGTTGAGCGAAAGCAAACATAAACGTGAATTAGCAAACTCACAATAAACATTCATTAAATGTTCATTGTTAATCGCTAGACTCGTGGGCTATATCAAAAAATGATGTAGCCCATTTTTTTACCCAAATGAAGTGCCAAGGAGATATAATCATGAGCTTTCCATTAAAAACATTGGTGGCTAGTATGGTTTTAGTGATGTCAGTGTCTGCTGTAGCTCAAGCTTCAAGTAAAGTTGTCATTGCACATCGTGGTGCAAGTGGTTACTTACCGGAACATACCCTACCTGCAAAAGCAATGGCTTACGCACAAGGTGCTGATTTTCTTGAGCAAGATTTAGTTATGACGAAAGATAACGAGCTCGTGGTCTTACATGACCATTATCTCGATCGCGTGACGGATGTTGCTGAACGTTTCCCTGACCGCGCGCGTAAAGATGGCCGTTATTATGCGATTGACTTTACCCTTGATGAAATCAAATCACTCAATTTTACAGAAGGATTTGATATTGTTGATGGTAAAAAAGTCCAAAGCTATCCGAACCGCTTCCCGATGGGCAAATCAGATTTCCGCGTTCATACTTTCCAAGAAGAGATTGAATTTGTTCAAGGATTAAACAAATCAACAGGTAAAAATATTGGTATCTACCCAGAAATTAAAGCCCCTTGGTTCCACCAGCAAGAAGGCAAAGATATCACCAAGAAAACACTCGAAGTTCTTAAAGAATATGGTTACACCACCAAGGATTCCAACGTTTATCTACAATCATTTGACCCAAATGATCTAAAACGTATTAAAAATACCTTGATGCCTGAAATGGGAATGGATCTTAAATTAATTCAGTTGATTGCTTACACCGATTGGAACGAAACTCAAGAGCAAAAACCTGATGGAACTTGGGTTAACTACAATTACGATTGGATGATGAAACCGGGTGCCATGAAAGAAATTGCAACCTATGCAGATGGTATTGGCCCTGATTATCATATGCTAATTAGTGAAGAATCTACGCCAACTAACATCAAAGTGAATGGCATGGTCAAAGAAGCCCATGAAAATAAAATGGCGGTTCACCCGTTCACTATTCGTGTTGATAAGCTGCCAAAATACGCCAAAGATGGGCAACAGCTTTATGACATCATTTATAACCAAGCTGATGTCGATGGCGCCTTTACAGACTTCCCTGACTTAGGGGTTAAGTTCTTAGAACAACAAAAACAAAAATAGTTTTCTGCACCAAAAACAATAATGCAGCCAAATGGCTGCATTATTTTCAAGTTAGGCGTATTAGTTAAGCGATAGTGACAGGGAATGCGATCACATCACTGATTTTATCTGCATTTAAAGCAATCATAATCAACCTATCAACCCCAACAGCGACACCAGAACAATCAGGTAAACCATGCTCTAAAGCCGCAAGTAAGTGCTCATCAATAGGTGCAGTAGGTAACCCCATTGTCACGCGTTTACGGTTGTCTTGTTCAAATCGCTGGCGCTGTTCGCTTGCATCGGTGAGTTCATGGAAACCATTCGCCAGTTCCATTCCTTTATAATACACCTCAAAACGCTCAGCAACACGATGGTCTTCCGAGCTAATTACAGCAAGAGAAGCTTGGGTCGCAGGGAAATGATACACCACCACAGGCTTTTCTTTACCGATATGAGGCTCAACACCCATGGTAAATAACAGCTGTAGCAAGGTATCTTTATCTTCTTCGTGATCCGCGATATTGCTTAAATCTAAACGAGCAGCAACCTCACGTAATTCACTTTTCTCAGCAGACAATGGGTCAATATCCAAATAGCGTAAAAACGCTTGCTGATAAGAAAGTAGCTCCGCACTCTCGCACTCTAAGACTTGTTGCAGTAAGTCATCCACTTCATTAATCAAGCGATACATATCAAAATGCGGACGGTACCACTCTAACATGGTAAATTCAGGATTATGATGCCGCCCTGCTTCTTCATTTCTAAAGCTACGACCTAGCTGATAGATAGGCCCACTACCTGCTGCTAATAAACGTTTCATGTGGTATTCCGGGCTAGTCATTAAATATAAATTAATGCCTTGTGCCGCACCTGGGCCCACAAAACGCGTTGCAAATGGAACAAGATGAACGTCAGTGACTGTAGCCTGACTCATTGCGGGGGTTTCGACTTCAAGTACACAGCGATCAGTAAAAAAACGTCTGATTTCCGCAATTATTTTTGCGCGCTGTAACAGGTTAGCGATGGGGGCGGTTGGCTGCCAATTCGCTATATCACTCATTAAGATGACTCCAAAATAAACTTAGTCGTGCAGTGTACCCACCTCACTTGCAACACACAATGCATTTACACTGATAAAGCGCATTTATCTGAGCGTCAGCGCTTGTAACTGTCGACATAATGAGTAAGTAGGGATAGCCTGATTATCCCTTGCTTTATACGATTAGGCAAAGCCTTTGCTTTTAGCTTTACATAAGCTGATGGGAAGACGTAAAGAAAACAGCCTAAAACATGATTATTTCTTATATTATGTGACATAGCTGTTACTAAAAAAGCGAAACGATTCGCTTTCTCAATCTATTTTAAAATTTTCTCTTCGAAATTGAACTTCCTCTAAAAATAAACAGTGAGACTCCTCGCAAATTAGCATTCAATATGAATGAAACTCTTCAGCTATAATAATAGTATTATTCACTTATTATTGGTAAAACCTGACTAATTCCCTTGGTTTTATACGCTAAGATTTTATGTAAATTTAATGATAATTATTTGAAATTCCTTTTTATTCGATGTTAACAGCCTAGAAAATCGAGTAATGTAAAAACAATTTACAAAAAGAAGATCTACCTCACACTTTATAGCTAAATTTGGCCAAAACCCCCCTCTATATCAAATTTATCTTGAGTACTATTCGCTATAATTCACAGCATGATAAGTCATTATTAGCTATTATATTATTTACTATTAAAAAACAGATATTTCGGAGTTTAGCTTTAAGTTGAACTGAAAATGACATAGCTAATTATCAAAAGTATTTAAAAGAATTTATCAATTTTACACTTGAACAATGGAGAAGCGCAGTGCAAACCTTCAATGCCGATTTAGCGATTATCGGGGCCGGGGGCGCAGGCTTACGTGCAGCAATTGCTGCCGCTGAAGCAAATCCCAATATCAAGATTGCTCTGGTCTCAAAAGTATACCCAATGCGTAGTCACACCGTGGCCGCAGAGGGGGGATCAGCAGCAGTTACTCAGGCTCATGACTCCTATGACTATCATTTTAATGATACTGTAGCTGGTGGGGACTGGCTGTGTGAGCAAGATGTCGTCGATTATTTCGTCGAACACTGCCCAACAGAAATGACCCAACTAGAACTATGGGGCTGCCCGTGGAGCCGTAAACCAGATGGTTCAGTTAACGTTCGCCGCTTTGGTGGGATGAAAATTGAGCGTACGTGGTTTGCTGCTGATAAAACTGGCTTCCACATGCTCCATACCCTGTTCCAAACTTCATTAAAATACCCACAAATTCAACGTTTTGACGAACACTTTGTCCTCGATATCATTGTTGATGAAGGCCAAGTCCGTGGTCTTGTCGCGTTAAATATGATGGAAGGAACAAAAGTCCAGATCCGTGCGAATTCTATCGTCATGGCAACGGGCGGTGCTGGACGTGTTTATCGCTATAATACCAATGGCGGTATTGTAACCGGTGATGGGATGGGAATGGCATTCCGTCATGGTGTTCCTTTACGTGACATGGAATTCGTTCAGTATCACCCAACAGGTCTTCCTGGCTCTGGTATCTTAATGACCGAAGGTTGTCGTGGTGAAGGCGGGATCCTTGTCAATAAAGACGGCTATCGCTATCTGCAAGACTACGGAATGGGGCCTGAAACTCCACTGGGTAAACCTGAAAATAAATATATGGAACTGGGTCCACGTGACAAAGTTTCCCAAGCGTTCTGGCACGAATGGCGTGCAGGCCGCACTATCAGTACCCACCGCGGTGATGTTGTTTACTTAGATCTTCGCCACCTTGGCGCTGAAAAACTGCATGAACGTTTACCATTTATTTGTGAGTTGGCGAAAGCCTACGTGGGGGTTGACCCAGTAACAGACCCAATTCCTGTTCGCCCAACCGCCCACTACACCATGGGTGGTATCGAAACGGATCAACGCACAGAAACACGTATCAAAGGCCTATTTGCTGTCGGTGAATGTTCTTCTGTTGGCTTGCACGGTGCAAACCGTTTAGGTTCTAACTCATTAGCTGAATTAGTGGTATTTGGTCGCCTAGCAGGTGAAGAAGCCGCTCGCCATGCTGCTGAAGCAACACCAGCTAATGCAAATGCTATCGAAGCCCGTACCCGTGATATCGAAGCTGACCTTAGTAAACTCATGAACCAAAAAGGGAAAGAGAGCTGGTCGAAAATCCGTGATGAGATGGGTATTTCAATGGAAGAAGGCTGCGGTATCTACCGTACTCCTGAATTAATGCAAAAAACCGTTGATAAAATTGCTGAACTGAAAGAACGCTTCAAACACGTCGAAATTACCGACCATAGCAGCGTATTTAATACTGACCTACTGTACACCATTGAATTAGGCTTTGGCCTTGATGTGGCTGAATGTATGGCTCACTCTGCAATCAACCGTAAAGAATCACGTGGTGCACACCAACGTCTCGATGAAGGCTGTACTGAGCGTGATGATGTGAATTTCCTTAAACATACTTTGGCATTCTATAACCCAGAGGGCTCCCCTCGTTTAGAATACAGTGACGTGAAAATCACGAAATCTCAGCCAGCTAAACGTGTTTACGGTGCCGAAGCTGAAGCTCAAGATAAGGCGAAGAAGGAGCAAGCTAATGGATGATATGAAACACCTAAAAATGGAGATCATGCGTTACAATCCAGAAACGGATAGTGAGCCCCATTTGGTGACGTATGATGTCCCTTACGACGAGCAAACTTCTTTGTTAGATGCGTTAGGCTATATCAAAGATAACCTCGCTCCAGACCTGTCTTACCGCTGGTCTTGTCGTATGGCGATTTGTGGTTCTTGTGGCATGATGGTCGATAAAGTACCTAAACTGGCTTGTAAAACATTCCTGCGTGAATACCCGCAAGGCATGAAAGTTGAGCCATTAGGTAACTTCCCAATCGAGCGCGACCTTGTTGTTGATATGACTCACTTTATCGAGCGTTTAGAAGCGATCAAACCGTATATTATCGGTAATGACCGTAAACCTTCTGAAGGCCCGAATAAGCAAACGCCTGCCCAGATGGCGAAATACCATCAGTTCTCAGGCTGTATCAACTGTGGTCTGTGCTATGCAGCTTGCCCACAATTTGGACTGAATCCAGAATTCATCGGTCCAGCCGCTATCACATTGGCAGAGCGCTACAATTTAGATAACCGAGACCATGGTGCGAAAGAACGCATGACCTTGTTAAATGGTGACAATGGTGTCTGGAGCTGTACGTTTGTAGGCTACTGCTCTGAAGTCTGTCCTAAGCATGTCGACCCTGCGGGCGCGATCCAACAAGGTAAAGTTGCCAGTGCGCAAGACTTTGTTATCGCCATGCTGAAGCCACGATAAGGAGAATTGAAGTCATGACAACGAAACGTAAACCCTATGTTAGGGAAATGAAGGGCGACTGGTGGCAAAAGTTGGGTTTTTACCGCTTTTACATCATGCGTGAAAGTACTTCAGTCCTTCAAGTTTGGTTCAGTATTTTAGTCCTGTATGGGGTATTTGCGCTGAAAAGTGGCCCTGAATCATGGGCGGGTTTTGTTGGGTTCTTAAGTAACCCAATCATTCTTATCATTAACATTATTACTTTGGCGGCAACACTATTGCACACCACTACGTGGTTCAATCTTGCACCAAAAGCCGTCAGTATTATTGTAAAAGATAAGAAAATGTCTGATGAGCCTATTGTTAAAGGCTTCTGGGCTCTCACGATTGTTGTTACTGCGGCAATCTTAGCAATCGCATTGTTATTTTAATCTAAGGAGAATCTGATGAATCTAACGCCTAAACGTTCCGATGAGCCGATTTTCTGGGGGTTATTTGGTGCTGGTGGTATGTGGAGTGCCGTGATTGGCCCTGCTATTATCATTCTGTTAGGGATTTTAATTCCTCTCGGCGTTGCACCAGAAATGCTGAGCTATGAGCGTATTATGGCATTTAGCCAAAGCTTTATCGGCCGCGTATTCTTATTACTGATGATTATTTTGCCAGTATGGTGTGGTATGCACCGTATCCACCATACTTTGCACGACTTTAAAATCCATGTCCCAGCGACAAAATGGGTTTTCTATGGCGGCTCAGCAATCATCAGCGTTATTGCAATTATCGGTGTATTCACACTGTAAATAATTCAATCACACATTATTTTAATACAAGGTATGGCAGCAATGGCCATACCTTTTCTTTTTTAGAGCTTAAAAACTATTGCTTAAAGCCTCGAATAAGTGATTCTAAACCAAATAAAAAAGCGGCCGTTCCATCATCATTATCCATGATGTGTATCGCCTGCTTTAATAACAACGGCATTGAGCTATCTTGTCCTACATCCCGCTCACTAATTGCGGCAATATGTTCTTGCTGTTCTAGCACCGAACCTAACGTAAAATGCCCCACCGCGCTAATTGCATATAAACCGTTTTGTAATGAAAAACCGTTATCAACCATAAACTGTAATTGTTTTTCCACAGTTGCATATTGCTCTGAACTTGGGCGAGTCCCCAAATGTACCTTTGCCCCATCACGATAGCTAAGTAAGGCACGGCGAAAACTTAATGCATTATGACGCAAAAATTCCTGCCACGTTTCCCCCTCGGCAGGTAATGGGTGGTCATGGTGCCGTTTTAGCATTTCAACCGATAATGCATCTAACAGTGTGCGCTTATTCTTCACATGCCAATACAGTGTAGGCTGCTCAACGCCCAGTTTTTGGGCCAATTTTCGAGTTGTCAGCCCTTCCATTCCCACTTCATTCAGCAAATCTAATGCGGCACTAATAATGGTTTCTCTATCCAGCCTTGCCATATTGCTCCCCTATTTTTATTGACACTCTATCACTGATAGGGATATATTCCAACTCTATCACTGATAGAGAAATCAATTATGAATAAGTTTGCGATCACTGCTTTAACGATCACCGCCCTAGATGCCATGGGGATCGGCTTGATCATGCCTGTTTTGCCAGCCTTACTTCGTGAGTATGTAACAATAGAAAATCTGGCAAACCACTACGGCATCTTACTAGCCCTGTATGCCGTCATGCAGGTGTTTTTTGCTCCAATACTGGGAAAATGGTCCGATAAATTCGGTCGCAGAGCTATCTTACTGCTTTCCCTTGCGGGAGCCGCTCTCGACTATACTTTACTGGCTTTATCCAGCTCACTTTGGATACTGTATTTAGGCCGCTTAATTTCAGGGATCACTGGGGCAACAGGCGCTGTTGCCGCTTCTATTATTGCTGACAACACAGCCCCGCAAGAGCGTACAAAATGGTTTGGGCGACTAGGTGCAGCATTTGGTGTTGGCCTAATCGCTGGCCCTGCGATTGGCGGCTTTGCAGGGCAATTCTCTCCACACTTACCTTTTGTTATTGCAGCCGCCTTGAACGCGTGCTCTTTTGTCGTGATCTTGCTTATTTTTAAAGATCAAAACAGACGTGCTATACAGAATGATCAAAATGAAACTGTAGAGCAGCCGGTTTCCTTCATACGGCTGATAAAACCTCTCATTATGCTCCTTTTTGTCTTTTTTATGGCGCAGCTAATTGGCCAGATCCCTGCAACAACTTGGGTGTTATTTACCGAAAATCGCTTTCAATGGGACAGTATGCAAGTTGGGTTATCTCTGGCGGGTTTAGGCGTCATGCATGCCCTATTTCAAGCCTTTATTGCCGGGGCGATAGCCAAAAAATTCAATGAAAAAGTGACAATTATTGTCGGTTTTATCGCAGATGGCACCGCATTCATTATTTTGTCATTACTCACAGAGGGTTGGATGATTTTCCCTACATTAATTTTGCTCGCCGGTGGCAGTATTGCGTTACCCGCGCTACAAGGGTTAATGTCCGCTCAAGTTAATCAAGCTAACCAAGGCAAACTACAAGGAATATTGGTGAGTCTAACCAATACTACGGGGGTAATTGGTCCACTATTATTTAGCTTTATTTTTGGCCTTACACTGGCAAACTGGGATGGCTGGGTGTGGCTAATTGGAGCAACAATGTATGTTTTCTTGATCGCATTTAGTTTATCTTTTCATAAAAGCGACAACTCGATAGTTGAAACAGCAAAACTACCGGGGAGTTAAGTTTTAGCATATCAATATTAAGTGCTATGATACCCTTATCAGATTTGCTTTTGGAACATGACGTTAAGAGATATTTCAATGACAATACAACCTAAAAAGCCAAGAACGAAACCTGCGGAAGAAAGGCTAGATGACCTGATGAATGCAGCAGAAAAACTCTTTCTTTCCAAAGGATTTGTTAATACAACTGTCAGCGAAATTGTCTTATCTGCCGATGTTGCAAAAGGGACTTTTTATCACTATTTCCAGTCAAAAAATGACATTATGGAAGCCTTACGCTCTCGCTATATGGACTGGTATTTAGGCCACATTCAATCCGCTGTAGACTCACAAAAAAGTGCATCTGCCAAACTCAAATCATGGTGTGAAAATAGCGTCAAATACTATGTTGAAAAACAAAACATTCACGACATGCTATTTCACGACGAATACCACGGGCGCAGTAATGACCATGAAACCCGTGCAGTTGAACAAATTAAAGCTATTCTAGCTTTCGGTGAACAAAACAAAGCGTGGTCAGAATTGCCCCAAGAATTGATGGCGACAATGATTTACCACTCCATGCATGCTGCTGTTGATAATTTAGCCAATAGTACCGAGTATAATCAACAGACTCTGGGTGAAATCCTATACCAACGTTTTAGCCAGTTGATCAAGTAACACTTTTTATTGTTAGTACTTCTTATTGCTACTTTTTATCCGCAAAACATTTGTATAGCTAATAGAGCAGACATCTTATATTTTATTACTGCCATTCTACCTACTGTAGACCTATCATTTATGAAGATTTAATCCCCCTAAGGGGGGGATTAAATCATGACTGACACTAAACAGGATTTGGTTTTGGCAACCAAGTCGAAATAAAGTAAGAAAGCCCACACCCCGCAATAAATAACCCAACATAGCCTAAGTTAAAATGACTTAAATAACTAACAATCAGAGGGGTGATCCCACCGATAGATGCAGCTGCAGTGTTATAACCCACTCCTAATATTGTTGCCTGCCCATTAGATTTATCCATCAGCACTGCTGATAAATTACATAATATCATTGCTGAATATGTGGACATAACAACTTGAGCTAAAAAAACCAGAAGTAAATTATCTATTTGTAGTAAAAAATAAAGGGGTACTGAAAACAGTACCATCCCAATAACTCCCATATTAAAAACAGATTTAGCCGAACTATACTTATCTGTTAACCAACCACATATCATCATAAAAACTAACAATAAACCGGATGAGAATATTTCATAAAAATTTTTTATCTCGTCTATCTTTAATTGTTGAATAATTAGTGAAGTTGACAAATTTTGAGAGTAAAAAGTGACAGTCCCAGGGATGGTAAATAAAAATACCCAAAAAACATGGTACCAGCTGAACATTGTTTTTTTGTTCAAATCATTTTTATAATCTGGTAATTTAGCTCTAAACCAAAAGCTAATTAAAATATTAATTAAACCAATTAATAATGGGATCCTCCACCCAATTGACTGCATAGTATCTTCAGATAACGTATTCTTTAGAATGAAAACGATAACTAATGATGCAATGACCCCACATAAAGAGCTACCAACAATAATTGACGAAACTCTAGATTGAATATTTCCATCTAAATCCTTAAATAAATACGTAATTAGAGAAGGAAACTCACCTGCGAAACTAAAAGAAAGAGCCAATTGTAAAATTAATATTGCTAGTGGCGTATAGTCTCCTAATAATTCAATGGGTAGCAGTGCCATCATTAATGTTGCCGTGCCGGTTATCATACTTGTTAATATCAAAGCAGATTTTTTTCCTACCGTATCAGCGTACCGGCCGATAACATACCCTCCTAATGGGCGAATTAAAAAACGTAATGCAAAAATCCCCCATACCATTTCCGTAGCTTGGGAATAACCTAATTTAGTTAATTCCATACTTAAATAAGTGGATATAGCTGCAAAAACAGCAATATCATAGTATTCCAAAGCATTACCAGCGACTGCACCAAATCTAAATTTCCATTTCATTTTGATATTTACATCCATTTAAAAATGATAAAGTATTTTAATTATTTAAATATATATTTAAATTTAAGGATAGCTTACTAAGGTTTCTAAACAGGCTAGTGTAATTCCATTTTCCTTTAATGCCATAAATAGACCACTAGAAGAAGCATGTGGACAACCAAGTTTTTCTTTAATTCTTTGAATTCTCTTATGTTCACACACTTCAGAACAACCTTGTATGTAGCTAATTTCTTTTACTTTACAATGTGATAATAATAACCTAATAGTAACAACCTCTTTTCGGGTGAAACGAATATTCCCAAACCGCATGTATTGATGCATATCTAAAATCTCGGTTTCTTTTTCATTATCATCCAGATTGTTTTCTACCAATAACTCTATATTCTCTCTTAGTGGTAAATAATCATCATTTGATTTCCATATACCATGTGCGTAATCAGCAATTGTAGGACGACATTTATATATTGCGAGCATCTCCTTCACTGAAAGTTTTCTTTTTGAATTAATTGAGGTTATTTCATATACACTTCCATATTTGGTACAAAAATCCACCTTCAACTCATTCTTTTTCGTTCTCAATAAAGTTTCCATATAAGCTTTAGAGTAATTATTCCAATATTGTATCCCTGATGATAACCGCTCACTCATTAGTTTATCTAAATCAGCATCCCAATAAACCAACAGCCATTCATAATTATTCGAAATAATGTTAACCTTTTTATTACTAACATCAACCCTAGAAAAAGAAAGATCAATATCATTCCAGTCAAAATAATTAGAGAATATATCTTTCAAATCAGCACAAGATTTTTCTAAAAAAACATTCTTAACATCCATAATAAATCCTTTTAAGTTTAAAAATGATTAACATCAAGAGACGTATCTTTATCATAGGATGAAAAACATTCAAAGTATTATTTAATGAGACTATTAAATGTAGGGCTGATAACTTTATATTAATATGAAATAAAAATTCAAATTAAATTATTAAATAAACAATAATTGGAGATAAAATGAAAAAAGATTGGCACTCAGCTGATATTATTGCAGCGATAAAGAAAAAAGGCTCTTCTCTTTCTCAAATATCACGGCAAGCAGGATTAAACTCATCAACATTAAATAATGCCCTTTCAAGACGTTGGCCTAAAGGAGAAAGAATTATTGCTGAATTTTTGGATATACCGGCATCTGAAATTTGGCCATCGCGTTATAACGAAAAATAATATAAAAATAGTTTTCTCTATGCCCAAAATATCAAAAAATGCGGGTAACTTTCTCTGCTACCCGCTTATTATTTATTTTTAATTAAAAAACACTTAATTTGAAAGCTAACTTGATATTTTTAAGCCAATTAGCCCTGTAATAATCAAGGCAAGGCTTAATAAGCGAAACATATTCGCTGATTCCCCAAGGAAAATAATCCCAACAATTGCCGTACCCACTGCACCAATACCTGTCCAAATTGCATAAGCGGTGCCGACAGGCAAATCACGCATGGCATAAGCCAATAACCCCATACTCGCAATAATAGCGATAATAGTGATGATACTTGGCGTTAAGCGGGTAAAACCATGGCTGTATTTTAACCCTACAGCCCATACTACTTCTAATAAACCTGCAAATAAAAGGACTACCCAAGCCATGGCTGGTTGCTCCCGTTAATTCATCGGGGTCGTCCCCATATTTAAATGACGTTATTTCAGGTCGTCCTGAATACGTGTGATGTGAAAACACATTATAAACATTCACAGACCCAGACTCAAACAACGAAAAATAACAAATAAGTGCAAATTAACAATAATATTTAACCTTTTTATACTGTTTTTTATGATTAAGCATCATAACCATCGCACTCAAAATTATACGCAGGTAAAGTAGGTCTCTTATCTGGCAAGTTCATCGAGAAAATAGCATGAGTCTCAGAGACATCTTACTCGCCCTTTGTGTGGTAATCATTTGGGGAGTTAACTTCGTTATCATTAAACTCGGTGTGACCGCACTTCCACCGTTATTATTAGGTGCCTTACGCTTCATGTTTGTGGCCTTTCCCGCTATTTTTATTTTTAAGCGCCCTAAAATTCCATTCAAATTATTGCTTCTCTATGGGCTAACGATTAGCTTTGGCCAATTCGCCTTCTTATTTTGTGCTATTCGAGTTGGAATGCCTGCGGGTATAACCTCTGTCATATTGCAATCCCAAGCTTTCTTTACCCTATTACTTGGCGCAATGATTTTAAAAGAATCATTACAGCCAACACACTTTATTGGTATGTTTATCGCGATTGCAGGGCTAACGGTGTTAGCCAATGGTGCCACCGCCGGTGGACTAGATGATATTCCATTACTCGGGTTGGTTTTTACACTAATTGCTGGGTTATCATGGGCTTGTGGAAATATTACCAATAGAATTATTATGAAACAGGAAGGCGCTGAAAAATGCAGTGCCCTATCTTTGGTCAGTTGGAGCGCACTGATCCCAATTATCCCGTTTTTAATTAGTTCATGGATATTAGAAGGTGAAGAAGCGATTACGGAAGGGCTATCCGGTTTTAACTGGTCAGTCTTTGGTGTCATTATCTATTTAGCTTATTTATCAACATTTGTCGGCTATGGGATCTGGGGAGTATTACTTGGTCGCTATGAAGCGTGGCGAGTTGCTCCTTTTTCATTGTTGGTTCCTGTCTTTGGTTTAAGCAGTAGTGCTTTATTCCTTGGAGAGCACATAAATGGCGTACAAGTTGCTGGCCTCGTTTTAATCATGCTTGGCCTAATTACGACGCTTTTTGGCAAAAAAATGATTCAAAAATTAAGGCGATCCTAGTTAGCCAATGAATAATCGGAAGTTTTTTACCTTCCGATTATTCCCCGAACCTTTTCCCCTCGCCCTTATCAGCAAAAACACCCCAACAGTTATTAATTCCAAAATAAATAACAATTTAAGATAAAAAACCAATTAAGCCGATAGCTGCTAGTTCAAAACCAGATAAAATCCAATAAATAATCCTAAATTAGTGATATTGGCAACAATTATTAAATTTATCTCAAATTTCAATTAGGTGTCTCGTTTTAGCTACTTTTTCTTTAACTTAAGTATGGCTATATCTTTCTCAGTTTTACTTAAACAAATAACAAAAAGTAATCAACTGAACAGATGGGGATGGCTATGGGTAAACAATTAATATGGATTGTGCTCGCATTACTTGGTGCTTTTTCACTGGGTTACATCGCCTTAAATCGAGGTGAACAGATTAATGCCCTGTGGATCGTTGTTGCTGCTGTGTGTATTTATCTGATTGCATACCGATATTACGGGCTTTTTATTGCTAAAAAAGTACTCCAAGTTGATGCAACTCGTATGACACCAGCAATTCGTCATAACGATGGCTTAGATTACGTACCAACAGACAAAAAAGTATTATTTGGCCACCACTTTGCCGCCATTGCAGGAGCAGGCCCTCTTGTCGGCCCTGTGCTTGCGGCGCAAATGGGCTATTTACCTGGTATGCTTTGGCTACTTGCCGGGGTTGTCCTAGCTGGTGCCGTACAAGACTTTATGGTGCTGTTTGTTTCAACACGTCGAGACGGCCGTTCACTGGGTGAATTAGTTAAAGAAGAAATGGGCAATACCGCAGGGGTGTTGGCTTTAATCGCTTGTTTTATGATTATGGTGATCATCTTAGCGGTACTGGCCATGATTGTCGTAAAAGCCCTCACTCACAGCCCATGGGGAACTTACACCGTTGCCTTTACTATTCCATTGGCTATTTTTATGGGTATTTATACCCGCTATATACGCCCAGGACGCATTGGTGAAGTTTCTATTATAGGGCTAGTTTTCCTCGTATTTGCCATTATCTCTGGGGGTTGGGTTGCTGAAAGCGAAACTTGGGCACCTTATTTTGACTATACCGGTGTTCAACTCACTTGGATGTTAGTGGGATACGGCTTTGTTGCTGCCGTTTTACCCGTTTGGTTGCTACTTGCACCACGTGACTACCTATCAACCTTCTTAAAAATTGGGACTATTATTGGTTTAGCAATTGGTATTTTAATCCTCAATCCAAATCTACAAATGCCATCACTGACGAAATATATTGATGGTACAGGGCCTGTCTGGGCAGGGGATCTGTTCCCATTCCTATTTATCACCATTGCTTGTGGTGCAGTATCCGGTTTCCACGCACTGATTTCATCAGGCACCACACCAAAAATGTTGGCGAATGAAAACCAAGCTTGTTTTATCGGCTATGGTGGCATGCTGATGGAGTCCTTTGTGGCGATTATGGCGTTAGTTGCCGCTTGTGTGATTGACCCGGGTGTTTATTTCGCCATGAATAGCCCTATGGCAATGTTAGCGCCTGCGGGTACGCAAGATGTCGTCGCTTCAGCTGCCCAAGTCGTCAGTAGTTGGGGCTTCCAGATCACCCCTGAACAGCTCAACAGTATTGCTAATGATGTGGGTGAAACCAGTATTATTTCACGTGCCGGCGGTGCTCCAACACTGGCTGTTGGGATGGCGTATATTCTCCACGGCGCCCTTGGCGGCCTAATGAATGTTGCCTTCTGGTACCACTTCGCCATTTTATTTGAAGCATTATTTATTTTAACCGCAGTGGATGCAGGAACTCGAGCAGCACGCTTTATGCTGCAAGATTTACTGGGTGTGGTTTCTCCCTCCTTGAAACGCACCGATTCGTTACCCGCAAACTTGATAGCAACTGCCCTGTGTGTGCTAGCTTGGGGTTATTTCCTCCACCAAGGTGTTGTCGACCCGCTTGGTGGTATTAACACCTTATGGCCACTGTTTGGTATCGCGAACCAAATGTTGGCGGGTATGGCATTAATGCTGTGTGCTGTGGTACTGTTCAAAATGAAGCGCCAAAGATACGCATGGGTCGCTTTAGTCCCAACTGCATGGTTGTTAATCTGTACCATGACTGCTGGCTGGGAGAAAACCTTCAGTGAAGATGCCCGTGTTGGTTTCTTAGCTGTCGCAAATAAATTCCAAGCAATGATTGATAGCGGTAATATTCCTGTTCAATATACGGAATCTCAATTAACTCAGTTAATTTTCAATAACCGCTTAGATGCAGGATTAACTATTTTCTTTATGATTGTTGTGGTATTACTGGCTCTATTCTCCATCCGCACTGCGTTGAAGGCATTAAAATCTGACCAACCAACTGCGAATGAAGTACCCTACGAGCCAATGCCAGCCAACTATGAAGAAATCGTGGCAAATACGCGCCATCATTGATTTTCGCGGAAAAAGCTTGTCACTGTTTAGGGCATATACTCTTTCTCCAAAATAATTCACGTTGGAGCAAGGCGGCAAAGAAGATAATCCCTAGGAGCATACTCCAGTATGTGACTAGGGTTAGCGAATGAAGCCAACGCAGCAACAGCGTGAAGTATGAAGGAGAAACTAGGAGCATACATAACAGTATGTGACTTGGGTGGCCGAGAGCAGTCAACAACGCTGTAGCGCGAAGTATGTAAGGAGAAAAAAATGTTTGGAGAACTGGGAAAAGCAGCCCGCTACCTAGGCCAAGCGGCAAAAATGATGGTCGGCGTCCCCGATTACGACAACTACGTCGCTCATATGCAAAAAACACACCCTGACCAAACTCCCATGACCTATGAAGAGTTTTTCAAAGAGCGCCAAGATGCACGCTACGGTGGTAAAGGTGGGTTTAAGTGCTGTTAAGCCTTAAAAAAATAGACAAAAAAAGCCGTGGCACTCGACCACGGCTTTTTATTTCTAACGATTCAGTATAGGATCAACCGTTATTTTACACGTGAAACATACTCACCAGAACGAGTATCAACACGGATCACTTCACCGATCTGAACAAACAGAGGAACCTTAACCACTGCGCCAGTGCTCAGTGTTGCAGGTTTACCACCTGTACCTGCGGTATCACCTTTCAGGCCAGGGTCAGTATCAGTAATTTCTAACTCAACAAAGTTAGGTGGAGTGACTGCGATAGGACGGCCGTCCCACAGTGTTAAAATACATTCTGCTTGGTCAACTAACCATTTCGCGTTATCGCCAACGGTTTTTTCGTCCGCTGCTAACTGTTCGAAAGTTTCGTTGTTCATGAAATGCCAGAACTCACCGTCGTTGTACAGGTAAGTTAAGTTCATATCCATGACATCTGCACCGTCAACAGAGTCAGTAGACTTAAATGTTTTTTCCAACAGTTTGTTAGAAATCAGTTTACGAATACGCACACGTGCGAACGCTTGACCTTTTCCCGGTTTGACGAATTCACTTTCTAAAACGACACAAGGCTCGCCATCTAACATGATTTTAAGACCTGAGCGGAATTCATTGGTACTATAAGTAGCCATGGTGATCCTCTAATTTATAAACTAAAAATGGCATAGCCAAAAAATGGTCGATATTGTAACTCAAAATACCTCATCCAGAGAAGTCTGGATACAACAACTTGCAGAAGCAATCACTAATCCAGATGAATTGCTGCAAATACTTAACCTAGAAAACCACCTTTCATCGAAAGAAGGCAGTGAGGCACGCAAATTATTTCCTTTACGCGTTCCAATGCCCTTTATTTCCCGCATGAAGAAAGGCGATCCACTAGACCCTCTGTTATTGCAGGTATTAACCGCAAAAGCAGAGTTTGATATACATCCAGGTTTTTCTACTGACCCACTAGAAGAGCAGGATAATGAAATTCCAAGTTTACTGCATAAATACCACAACCGCGCATTACTGCTGGTAAAAGGTGGCTGTGCAGTCAACTGTCGCTACTGTTTTCGCCGGCATTTTCCTTATGAAGACAACAAAGGAAATAAAAATAACTGGTTGATGGCTGTGGATTATATAAAAAACCACACCGAACTCAATGAAATCATCTTCTCAGGAGGTGATCCATTAATGGCAAAAGACCATGAACTCGATTGGCTTATCAGCCAATTAGAGGCAATCCCACATATAAAGCGCCTTAGAATTCATACTCGTTTGCCTGTAGTGATACCAGAACGTATCACTGAAGCTCTCTGTAAACGCCTTGCTAGCTCAAGGTTACAAGTCATTATGGTGACGCACGTTAACCACGCTAACGAAATCGACGAGCCATTCACCGCAGCAATGCAAAAACTAAAGTTATCAGGTGTGACATTATTAAACCAAAGCGTATTACTGCGCCAAGTTAATGACAACGTGACAGCTCTGATGAATTTAAGTAATGCTCTATTTGACGCGGGTATTTTACCTTATTACTTGCATGTATTAGATAAAGTCCAAGGTGCTGCTCACTTTTTAGTGAGTGATATTGAAGCTAGACAATTAATACAGCAATTATTAAGTAAGGTCTCAGGGTACCTTGTGCCTAAGCTCGCTCGGGAAATTGGGGGAGAGCCAAGTAAAACGCTGCTTGACCTGAACTTAAGGCAGAACTAGAAAGCAAAACGCCCAAATAACCATTTGGGCGCTATGAATTCATTTTAGGGGCACTTATAAACTTGGCCAACCATTTTGCTATCTAATGGGATGAAGCTAGATAACACGGTTTCACTTGGGCTTGATGCACCAAAAATCACGTTACCGCCCATTGCCGCGGCTTTATTACGTAAATCATTTGCTGCGCTGCGCATTGAGCTAGATTCATTATTTACTCCACTCAACCAGTTGCTTTGAGTCCCTGCAACCTGACCGAGAAGTTGGCAATCACTTCCAGGTTGATTCTCAACAAAACGAACTTGTGAGCCTGCCGCAGTCAAATTAGTTGTTGTTGAACAACCAGCTAAAAGCAATAATGCAGCAGCACCAAGCAAGACTTTAATTCGCATGTTTTCCCTCATTTTTCATTGTGTTTTTGCAGCTGGCTTGAAAATCGCTTTAGTTCCAATAGCCTATTGATTGAAATACCTAGGAGGTGATTAACATGCAGCACCATCATTGCCGCAAACCACCAGCCGAATAGAGTCTATCACAAATTAACCAAAAACCTGCTCTATTCTTTGCGAATTCAAACCATTTACCTTACGTTAAATATAACCCGCGAAGCAACGTTGACGCAAAAATAAATCGTATAACGCATTAATTGTACATCGTTTCGAGGAAATACATTCATCAATAATTAATAGTTATATATTTATTAAAAACCAATAAAAAACCGGCACCGCTAGGAACACTAACGATACCGGTCTTATGGTGAGTAGTCCTAACTGGGTTAGTAACTACTTGAGCTTGATGTCGCCAAAGGCTTACATCATACCGCCCATTCCACCCATGCCGCCCATACCAGCGCCACCTAAGTCAGGTGCATCTGATTTTGGCAGCTCAGTGATCATCGCTTCAGTGGTGATCATCAGACCCGCGATAGACGCTGCAAATTGCAGAGCAGAACGCGTTACTTTAGTTGGGTCTAAGATACCCATGTCGATCATGTCGCCATAAGCATCAGTTGCTGCGTTGTAACCTTCGTTACCTTTAGCTGCTTTCACGTTGTTAACAACAACTGAAGCTTCTTCACCTGCGTTGGTAACGATTTGGCGCATAGGCGCTTCCATCGCACGTAGAGCAACACGAATACCAACAGTTTGCTCTTCGTTATCACCTTTCATGCCTTCCAGTTTCGCTGCAACGCGAACCAGTGCAGTACCACCACCAGCAACAACGCCTTCTTCAACAGCTGCGCGAGTTGCATGCAGAGCATCGTCAACACGAGCACGTTTTTCTTTCATTTCAACTTCAGTTGCTGCGCCCACTTTAATTACCGCAACACCGCCAGCTAATTTAGCAACGCGCTCTTGCAGTTTTTCACGGTCGTAGTCTGAAGAAGATTCTTCGATTTGTTGACGAATTTGTGCAACACGGCCTGCGATCGCAGATTCTTCACCCACACCATCAATGATAGTGGTAGTGTCTTTGTTGATAACGATACGTTTTGCTTGACCTAAATCTTCTAATGTCGCTTTTTCTAACTCCATACCGATCTCTTCAGAGATAACAGTACCGTTAGTCAGAATTGCGATATCTTGCAGCATTGCTTTACGGCGGTCACCGAAGCCCGGTGCTTTAACCGCGGCAACTTTAACAATACCACGCATGGTGTTAACAACCAGAGTTGCCAGTGCTTCACCTTCAACATCTTCAGCGATGATTAACAGTGGTTTGCTTGCTTTAGCAACGCCTTCTAATACTGGCAGTAATTCACGGATGTTAGATACTTTTTTATCAACTAACAGGATGAATGGGTTTTCTAACTCAACAGCACCTGTTTCTGGTTTGTTGATGAAGTAAGGAGACAGGTAACCGCGGTCAAATTGCATACCTTCAACCACATCCAGCTCATCTTCCAGACCAGTACCTTCTTCAACCGTGATAACGCCTTCTTTACCGACTTTATCCATAGCTTCTGCAATTAATTTACCCACGGTTTCATCGGAGTTTGCAGAAATAGTACCAACCTGTGCGATTGATTTAGTGTCTGAACAAGGAACAGACAGGGCTTTCAGCTCTTCAACTGCAGCAACGACGGCTTTGTCGATACCACGTTTCAGGTCCATTGGGTTCATACCCGCAGCAACCGCTTTTAAGCCTTCAGTAATGATAGCTTGAGCCAATACAGTTGCAGTTGTTGTACCGTCACCCGCAGCGTCGTTAGCTTTAGAAGCAACTTCTTTCACCATTTGAGCACCCATGTTTTCGAATTTGTCTTCTAATTCGATTTCACGTGCAACTGAAACACCATCTTTGGTGATAACTGGTGAACCAAAAGATTTATCTAAAACTACGTTACGGCCTTTAGGACCTAAAGTCACTTTTACTGCGTCTGCCAGAACATTCACACCACGAAGCATTTTCGTACGTGCATCACTACCAAATTTAACGTCTTTAGCTGCCATTATCTCTTTCCTTCAAATTCTTTTCGTTCGTTGAGAAGTTTTAAGTGAAAATTACGCTTCAACAATTGCCAGGATGTCACTTTCGGACATAATCAGGACTTCTTCATTGTCGATTTTTTCAGCTTTCACGCCATAACCATCGTTAAAGATTACGATATCACCAACTTTCACATCCAGTGCTTTGATTTCACCATTTTCGAGGATGCGGCCGTTGCCGACAGCAAGAACTTCACCACGAGTTGATTTGCTTGCAGCAGTCCCCGTTAGAACGATCCCGCCTGCAGATTTTGATTCAACTTCTTTACGTTTAACGATAACACGGTCATGCAATGGACGAATTTTCATTAATAGTTCTCCTATAAATAAAGTCCATACTAGGTAAAAGGACGATACCAGCATGTCTTAAATAAACTAGTACCATGTTTGAACAGATTGGGACGAAGAAGAGGGACTTCAAGGGGGGAGATAAAAAATTTTTCATTTTTATCTCCCCACAAACAGGATGGTTTATGACTTAGGGCGATCGTCTTTATCTGATAAATCTGTTTTATCTGAGTTATCAATTGTAAAAGAAGGATCATCTTGCTTACGTTGGAATTCCCCCTCAAAAATATCGCCACGTTGATGGCCGCTATTTCCCGTTTGATTGAAACCAGAACCCGGCTGGTAGAAACGAATATGAGGAATTAAGCGCATTACAATAAGCTTTTGAATGGGTGGCAACAATAACAGTAAGCCAATGAAATCCGTAAAAAAGCCAGGCACAATCAACAAGAAACCCGCTAAAACCAATGCAACGCTCTTGATCATTTCAGCTGCTGGGCTTTCACCCGACGCTAACTTTTGTTGGATTTGCAGTACATTTTTCATGCCTTGATTTTTAACGAGTGACACACCTAAGCACGATGTTAAAACAACTAAAATCAAAGTCATTAAAACACCCACTTCGGATGCAACCCGCACAAAAATGACGGATTCAATGTAAATGAGAATACATATCAGAATGAGTGGTAACCAGCGCACAAGTTCTCCTTTATTTCAATAAGCTATCGACTATTTTACGCCCCTAGGGAAACCTTTGTGAACTGCATCTAAGAGACAACTATCAATATTCGCTTTTTTCTTTAGTATAGCCATAATAATTGGGGCAGATATAACGCTTTTCAACTCACAGATTTTTTTCATTAATGATACTTATCTGTGATGAACATCACACAACGTGAAATCTGTTGCATAAATCAAACTATATAGTGATCTAGGTTCAAGGCAACACATGATTAAAAGCATATCATCTACCCATAAATCAGTAGATCATAATGCTGATAACGTAGTAGATGGTGTTAATTGCTTGTAAAGTTTTACTTTGCAATATTAATCACCTGTAAATTTTGTTTTACGAAGTATCGATTTTTAAAAGCGCATAAACGGACAGTAACTGTAATCTAATTAAGAAGGTTCTCATGTCAAACAATACTCGTATCGAAGAAGACCTGTTAGGTAAAAAAGAAGTTCCAGCTGATGCCTATTATGGTGTTCATACTCTGCGTGCGATTGAAAACTTTTATATCAGCGACCGCACTATTAACGATGTCCCAGAATTTATTCGCGGCATGGTTATGGTTAAAAAAGCGGCGGCTTTAGCCAATAAAGAACAACACACTATTCCACGTAATATCGCGGACACCATCATCAAAGCGTGTGACGTTGTTCTAAATGAAGGCAAATGCATGGACCAGTTCCCTGTTGATGTATTCCAAGGTGGTGCGGGCACATCACTGAATATGAATACCAACGAGGTTCTTGCAAACATCGGTCTTGAACTGATGGGTCATAAGAAAGGTGAATATGAATTCTTAAACCCTAATGACCACCTAAACAAAAGCCAATCCACTAACGATGCATACCCTACAGGGTTCCGTATCGCAGTGTATAATTCTATATTGAAGTTAATTGAATCTGTTGAATACCTGAAAAAAGGCTTTGAAGCTAAAGCTGAAGAATACAAAGACATTCTGAAAATGGGTCGTACCCAGTTACAGGATGCCGTTCCAATGACCGTCGGCCAAGAATTCCATGCTTTCGCGACTCTCTTAAAAGAAGAAGAGAAAAACTTAAAACGCAGCATCGAATTACTGCTCGAAGTTAACTTAGGCGCAACTGCTATCGGTACTGGCCTGAATACTGCGCCTGGCTACTCAGAGCTTGCAGTTAAAAAATTAGCCGAAGTGACTGGTTTACCATGCATTCCTGCTGAAGACTTAATCGAAGCAACCTCTGACTGTGGTGCTTACATCACTGTTCATGCTGGCTTAAAACGTCTGGCAATGAAACTGTCTAAAATTTGTAACGACTTACGTCTGTTATCTTCCGGTCCTCGTGCAGGTCTGAAAGAAATTAATTTACCTGAGTTACAAGCTGGTTCTTCTATCATGCCAGCAAAAGTTAACCCTGTAATTCCTGAAGTTGTTAACCAAGCTTGTTTCAAAGTTATTGGTAACGATATCTGCGTAACAATGGCAGCTGAAGCGGGCCAATTACAATTAAACGTAATGGAACCAGCGATTGGCCAAGCGATGTTCGAGTCTATCTCTTTAATGAGCAACGCATGTCGTAATCTGCAAGAAAAATGCATTAGCGGCATTACAGTAAACAAAGAAATCTGTGAAGCGTTTGTATTTAACTCCATCGGTATCGTCACTTATCTGAACCCATTCATTGGTCACCACAATGGTGATATCGTGGGTAAAATCTGTGCTGAAACCGGTAAGAGTGTACGCGAAGTTGTTCTTGAACGCGGTTTACTGACTGAAGCTGAACTGGATGATATTTTCTCTGTTGAGAACTTAAAACACCCAGCTTATAAAGCAAAACGCTTTGATGACTAAAGTTTTATGTTTATCATAAATAACACTTAAAAATAAAGGCACGCCTCTCAATAGAAAGCGTGCCTTTTTTGATTGATACACACACAAATAATTAACATAACAGTTTCATAATTTTAATTTTCATTTTGTCGAGGAGTAAACACTATGTTAGCCGTAGAATTTATTATTGTTCTGCTGGCCATCTTTTTGGGGGCCCGTTTAGGTGGGATAGGTATCGGCTTTGCCGGTGGCCTTGGGGTACTGGTACTCGCTGCTATTGGCGTAAAACCAGGAACCATTCCATTTGACGTTATCTCAATCATCATGGCTGTTATTGCCGCAATCTCTGCAATGCAAATTGCAGGGGGTCTGGACTATTTAGTTGCCCAAACTGAGAAATTACTGCGTCGTAATCCTAAGTACATTACCATTCTTGCACCTATTGTTACCTACTTCCTGACACTTTTCGCAGGGACAGGTAATATTTCTTTAGCAACGCTGCCTGTTATTGCAGAAGTTGCAAAAGAGCAAGGCGTAAAACCGTGCCGTCCATTATCCACTGCGGTTGTTGCAGCACAAATAGGTATCACAGCATCACCAATTTCAGCGGCAGTGGTTTATATGGCGTCAATCATGGAAAACCCAGCAATGGTGGGTGCAGGTAATACCGTCAGCTATATCACACTTCTTAGTGTTCTATTGCCTGCGACATTCCTTGCAATTATTTTGATGTCATTCATTATCTCTTGGACATTCAACTCTAAGCTATCTGATGACCCTATTTACCAAAAACGTTTAGCTGAAGGCTTGGTTGAACTGCGTGGTAGCCAAGTAAAAGAAATCAAAGCGGGTGCTAAATCCTCTGTATTGTTATTCTTACTCGGCGTTATCGGCGTTGTTTGCTATGCCATCATTAATAGCCCAAGCTTAGGGATTGTTGAAACACCATTAATGAACACCACAAATGCAATTTTGATTATCATGCTAACAGTGGCGACATTAATTACTATTCTTTGCCGTGTTAATACTGATGCTATCTTAAACTCAAGTACCTTTAAAGCAGGTATGAGCGCATGTATTTGTATTTTAGGTGTTGCTTGGTTAGGCGATACTTTCGTACAGCACAACATTGACTGGATCAAAGAAACTGCCGGTGATTTAATCCATGAACACTCTTGGATGCTAGCGGTTATTTTCTTCTTCTGCTCTGCGTTACTATACTCACAAGCCGCTACAGCAAAAGCATTGATGCCAATGGCATTAGCGCTGAATGTTAGCCCATTAACAGCTATCGCATCATTCTCTGCGGTTTCTGGCCTATTTATTCTGCCAACTTACCCAACGCTGGTTGCAGCAGTACAAATGGATGACACCGGTACTACACGCATTGGTAAATTTGTCTTTAACCACCCATTCTTTATTCCGGGTACCATTGCCGTGGCATTAGCTGTTTCATTCGGCTTCTTATTTGGCGGTATGATCATATAGCTTATATGAGTACCACGTAATCTTATACCGACCCGTGCAAATCGCACGGGTTTTCTATATCTGCATCTACGTAAAATATATTACTTTGGTCGCCCCACATAAAGTCACTCACGTAATTATAAAATAATAATAACCATTTAAAAAAATTTTAAGCCATGCCTTAGTAATATATATTTCACTCGATTATGAATAATTAAGATAAAATCAAAAATAAACATTTTTCCAATAATATATGTATATTAATACTCTACATATAAGTGTAACAAACAATGACTATAAGCAGGTGATGATAGGTAATCCCATTCATTTTTCAGAAATTACAAGCTCAAATATAATTCCAAAAAACAAGTTAATATAAACTATTTTCAGAATAAAAAACCATAAAAAAAACACTAAAAGGTGATAGTTTTAAATTCACTTTCCTGAAACACGAATTCAGGGTAATAGGGATAGAAATTATCTATCAAAAATTTAAAATCAATCTGCCATAAATATTGGTAATAATTAACTCAGCCTTGTTTAATAATAACTGGAAAGTCTGATTATAATCATTTAATCACTCAGATTGACACCAATTAAACAATAAGGATTTTTGGTAGCAATATACTTTATTCTAACAAGATTTATATACTTGGAGGAGGCATGCTAAATACTCAACGAAATGAAAATACAAATGTAACCGTTTATATTGGAACCTTTTTAAAACACCGCAGAAAAGTGGTTGGCTTGACTGGCGCACAATTAGCTTCTCGGCTAAAAATCAGCCAACAACAAGTTTCTCGTTATGAAAGAGGTAAAAACGCCATTACGATCCAAGGTCTTTTGGATATTTTACAAGCTCTCGAATTACGAAAACATGACATCGATGACTTTATGGAGAAAGTCTTTCAGTTTTATTATATCGATGCTGCGTTGGAAGCTAAATTGATCAATTAAAGTCTGATATAAACCCACAAGTTCGTTCCAGGGGGGTTCTTCCCCCTCCTGTTCGCTTTAAACTCCCCATTTTTAAATACCCACTCAATTTCCTATTTGATTTTGTTCCCCTTCGAAAACGACGACTCATAATAGCACTGCAAATCGCTATAATTCACAATTGAACATTGTTATGATGGAGAAAAATCAGACATATTGTGATGGAGTTAACAATGCCTATCCAACGCGAAACTATTTTGAGCCACGCCTTAAATCAATTGGAAATCCAAGGCTTATCCGCATCTACAGAAAATTTACTCAGTGAAATTGAATCTGATTTCTCAACTATTCGGCAATTCTGGCCAGACGATGAAGCACTTGTTTATGATTGCTTGCGTTATCATAGCCAGCAAATTGAAGTATGGCAGCGCCAAACCTTGCTAGATGAGTCTCTAAGCCCGCAGCAAAAATTAATGGCTCGCTACCAACAATTATCTGAAAAAGTCAGCCAAGGGCGTTTTCCTGGATGTTTATTCATTTCTGCCTGTAATTATTACCCAGATGCCGAGCACCCTATCCACCAATTAAGCCGCTTACAAAAAGACAATTCATTTCACTTCACTAAAAACCTATTAGATGAACTAGATATTGAAGACTCTGCATTGGTTGCTAACCAAATGGAATTAGTGCTTGAGGGTTGTTTAAACCGCTTATTAGTACAAAGGGATATTCAAGATGTGGAGATTGCACAACACCTTTCAGAGGATATTCTCACAATCGCACTGTGCCGTAAAAAAGGGGCGTTAAGCTAAAAAACTAATTAACGCATACTAAACACACACCTTTTGCTGAAAAAGAAAACACTCAGTAAAAAAAAGTGTTTTTTTATTAAAAATGCATTGACGCAAACGGCTGAATACGGTTTAATGCGCCCCGTTGCCCGGATAGCTCAGTCGGTAGAGCAGGGGATTGAAAATCCCCGTGTCCTTGGTTCGATTCCGAGTCCGGGCACCACCTTATTATCAACAGACGTCAACCGACGTCTGTTTTTGTTTGTAAAGCCCGCTAAAATCAACACTCTCCCAAAGTTTCAACTCCACTGAATTCTACTCGATTCTACCCACATCAACCCCATTGCGTGGGTACAATTGCGGGTATACACTAGTTCGATAGAATTTTGTACCCACTTTATCTCTCAGGAAGCTCACTATGGCACTGACTGACGCTAAAATTCGGGCGGCGAAACCCGATGTGAAATCCTATAAATTAACCGATGGTGCAGGTCTACACTTATTGATTCACACTAATGGTTCTAAGTACTGGCGATTACGCTACCGCCACTTAGGTAAAGAGAAAACCTTAGCATTGGGTTTATACCCTGATGTCTCTTTATCAGAGGCGCGTTTAAAACGTGATGAAGCAAGAAAGTTGATTGCTGACGGTATTGACCCGTGCGAACAAAAACGTGTGGCTAAAGCAGCTTCTGATGCTAACCTCTCTTTTGAAACCATCGCAAGACAATGGCATGCCAGCAATAAAAAATGGTCTGAATCACACAGTGAAAAGGTTTTAAAGAGTTTGGAGTCGCATGTCTTTCCTTATATTGGATTACGCGATATCACTACCCTCAAAACCCCTGACCTGCTTATTCCTATCCGTGCAGCAGAAAGTAAAGAGATTTATGAGATAGCTGCGCGTTTACAGCAACGTATCGCTGCTGTCATGCGTTATGCGGTGCAATCAGGTATTATTGGCTATAACCCTGCTATTGATACCGCAGGGGCTGTAACGACGGTACAACGCCAACATCGTCCAGCTCTTAACCTTGACCGTCTACCTGAACTCATTGCCCGTATCGATGCTTATAAAGGGCAACCCGTCACTCGCCTAGCTGTGATGTTAAATTTATTAGTGTTTATTAGGTCAAGCGAACTTCGCTATGCGCGTTGGTCTGAAATTGACTTCGATAAAGCCTTATGGACGATTCCTGCTCAGCGAAAGCCTATACCCGGCGTTAAATTCTCACACAGAGGCGCTAAAATGCGCACTCCGCATTTAGTTCCCCTTAGCCACCAAGCCATCACTATACTGAAAGAAATTTGGGCATGGACGGGTGAACATGAATTGATCCTAACGGGCGCTCATAATCCCTTTAAGCCTATGAGCGAAAATACAGTCAATAAAGCCTTACGTGTGATGGGCTATGATACGAAGACTGAAATTTGTGGACACGGTTTTAGAACGATGGCGTGTAGTTCATTAGTTGAATCAGGTTTATGGTCGAAGGATGCAGTAGAAAGGCAAATGAGCCACCAAGAACGTAACTCAGTGAGGGCTGCTTATATTCATAAGGCAGAACATATTGATGAACGCCGATTAATGGTGCAGTGGTGGGCGGATTATTTGGATGCTAATCGTGAACAAACGATTTCGCCATTCGACTTTGCAAAGTTGAATAATCCAATGAATCACTAAAACTTTAGCCATGTCATATAGGAGATCCATTTTCAATACGAGGAGTCGAATACTACGGTAGTATGCCGACTATATCGATTCATTGCGAAATGGTGGCAATATTGTTCATGGGAATTTTCATCGTCAAAACGCATGATAACTAACCACGATTTATCGTAATACATCTCATTCAATAAAAAAGCTTTATCACTGAAAGCCTCTGTCCTCACGGACAGGGGCTTTTTTGCTTTTAAATCAACCTAAAAGGAAATTATCATGGAAAATTACATTCGTTGCCCGGCCTGCGATTCAACTCGCATTCGTGAACGTCATATCGGGAAAAAGACCGGAGCTGTTGCTGGTGGCGTATCAGGCGCACTAGCTGGAGCGTCTATCGGCTCTGCTGTTCCTGTTGTAGGGACGATTGCTGGGTAAGCGCTTAATGAACCAGTAAAGCTTTACTCAACCTCACTGATTTCTACGTTCCATGGCATGAGATCCGACACATCATCTTTCGGACTTCGTTTTGGTAACTCGGTAAACAGGTGTTGGAAGTAATAATAAGGGTTCATGTCATTAGCGCGGCAAGTCATCACGAGGCTATACAAGTTTGCACTCGCCTTTGCTCCGCCTACCGACGTTGAGAACATCCAATTTTTGCGACCTGTCGTGAACGGCCTTATATCTCGTTCGGTCACATTGTTGTCGATACTTATATCGCCGTCTTCAAGGTAGGTAAGCAGCTTAGGCCACTGGTTTTGCGTATAAGTGATGGCTTTGCCAAGTAATCCTTTAGGGAGAACGTTTTGACTGTCAAGCCATTGCTTGAACTCATCTAAAATAGGTTTGGCTTCTTCTTGTCGTAGTTGGTGTCGAGATTTTGCGTCAAGCCCTTTGGCTTTCTTTTCAATACCGTATAGTTTGCTAATAAAGTTCAGTGCTTTTTCTGGCTTGCCCGCTTTTTTTGATGGTGAAGCTTTTTGAGCATCAGTGAACTTTCTGCGTACATGCGCCATGCAAGCAGCTTGAGTCACGTCCTCAAGTTTGTCGTATGCACTGTAGCCATCCGATAGCAAGTAACCAGAGTAACTACCTAAAAAGTCTTGTACGCACTCTGCTCTGCGGCTGGCTTGATAGTCGTAGATAACCACTGGGTTATTGACGAACTCACCGCTACGATAGACCCACATATATGACTTAGATTGTGCTTTCTTATCTTCTTCACGTAATACTTGAACAGTGGTTTCGTCCGCGCAGATGAGCTTTTCTTTCAATAACTCACTTTTCATTGCATCAATAATGACTTGCACTTTGCTTCCTAACTGAACGCACCAGTTGGCCAGTGTAGCGCGGCTAATATCTATACCAGAGCGATTGAGAATATCCACTTGGCGATAGAGTGGCAGAGCATCAACGTATTTTGCTGTGACTACAGCGGCGAATGCATCTGCACTCCCTAGGCTTTTAGGGATCATACTTGCGGGTTTTGGGGCTGTGATAATCTTTGTTTCAGTCTGTGTTTTTTCACACTGCCGGCAAGCGTACTTGGTTCGCTCGTGACGTATAACACTAACCTTCTGTGGGATGATTTTCAGCTCTTCAGAAGTTTCAACACCACATTGATGTAAAGGCTCGTCGCAGCAGTCGCAATAAGGGGCATTGAGTTCATGTTTATGAACTTCACGCTCGAGCTCTTTTGGAAAAGGCTTACGGCCTGTTTTTTTCTTGTCGTCGTCGGATTTAGCCGTACTCTTTTGTTGCTCCGCTTCGTTAAACGTACCTTTGGGTATTTTTTCACTTTGTGATGAGAAGCGCTTTGACTTACTTAAATTGAGCTGTTCAATCAACAACTCAATTTTGGTTTTGAGCTCGGCAACCTCCTCTTGCTTTGCCGCAAGGAGTTTATCTTTTGCTTCGTTCTGTTGGTGAAGCTCAAGCAGCATAGCTTTTAGCTGGTCGATATCATCAGGGAGGTCGGTCATGTCTGGGCTCTGGTCATCTCAATGACTTAAGTATGACAGCAAAAAAGGATCGTTCAAGCCCAACGTGACGATCAGTATCAGCGGTCACACTTCTAGATTATGAAGTGGACGATGAGCTTTGGCATGTTCGAGCGTTAACCCCGAAAGAAGCCAACCCAGTTGTTGCTTAGTAATATGAATGGCTCCGTCCTCACTGGGTCTTGGCCACTTGAAGGTCCCTTTTTCTAAGCGACGATAGTACAGCCAGAAGCCATTAGTATCCCAAAACAAGATTTTCAATTTATCTCGGGTACGATTGCAGAAAATGAACCAAGACTCACTAAACGGATCCATCTCAAGAGTCTCCGCGACAATCAACGATAGTCCATCAATGGACTTACGCATGTCCGTGACTCCAGAGATGAGGAAAACCTTACCTGTTGGTATCATTGTAGCGCTTCAAACCAAGTCTTAATTTGTTGCGAGCTAAGCGTTGCCGGCAGTTCTGCTCGAATGCCATTATTGAGAATTAACACAACACAACTTGTGCTCACGGTAGGCTCTGTCACCACGATAGGTTGAACCCTGGTTTCAGGCTCGGATTGCGTGAGCTTTTTCGACCAATAGTGAAAAGTCTGATAGCTTATGTTTTGCTCCGAGCAAAACTGCTTAATGCCTAAATTACTTTGTCGTTGCTGCTCTAGAATTGCAGTCCAGTATTCTCGTTTACTTTGTTGTTCCATAGTCCCTCCAATGAAAAAGCTACTATGGCAAATGACGAGTTTGTTTAGTATGTGTGGTTCATTAACCGCTTACGCGCAAATTGAGATCATGATAGAAAGCATAACATGTTATCGGGATTGTAAGGCAACTCATTATCTTGCTCTAAACCGTCATTAATCATTTTTAAAACAGATTGTCTGTTTTCAGCTGATTGACTTTTTATATCAATATCATCTTCTAAAGGGAAATAGATCCCTTTATCAAAATATCACCATTAATTAAATCACAATACATCAATAATAGGACATGAATATGCGCATAACAGCGACGGCTTCCCCATGCCTAAAATCGGGTATGATTTCTGTTTTTATCACTAACTTAGGAAAATATAACGAAGGTGAACTTGTTGGTGAGTGGCTTGAGCTTCCAGCAACCTCAAAAGAAATAGAACAGTGTTTAATGCGGATTGGCATTGATGGCATTCACTATGAAGAGTATTTTTTGACCGACTATGAATCCTCCATTGATGGCCTTTCTTCTTACATTTCAGAATACAGCCTTTTAGATGAGTTGAACGAGTTAGCCTCGCGATTAGCCATGTTATCGCCTGATGAAATTGACCTTTATCAGGCGGCAATTGAAATCGGTTCTTCAACGAGTTCAATCCATGATTTAATTCATTTAGCGGATAATTTAGATTCTTTCCAGCAATTAGCGGGGGTCAATAATGAATATGATTTAGGTTATTACTGGATAGAAGAAAGTGGTTGTTATGATTTAGCCCAACTGGGGCATTTATCCCATTACTTTGACTATGAACGCTATGGACGTGATGTTTGTCTTGAACAAGGGGGTATTTTTCACAGTGGAGGATATGTTTATCATACGGGTGAGTAGATAGGACAACAACATGAGAGTCAAACCGCTTTCATCCCTCAAGGCGGGAAATAAAGAATGCTGTGGTACCCCAATAACATCCATAAGCTAGAACGTTAATCAAACTAAACTCTATTTCAAGCCATCTTTACGGATATCCGTGAAGATGGCTATTATGGTATTCTTTTTTTATTTAATGCAAACCATTAAATGGATATTTATCTTACTGTTATGACAAATGCACTAGTAGAAGCAAGATAGCCACATATTGGCTTTCAACATAACACCCTTCAAGTATGCCACCATCCGTTGATGTTGCATCACCTTTCTGGATCACTTTATGATTAACGATTGTGCAGCACATAATATTTTCTTACGATTAATCATCTAGTTTGCCTTCACGTACTAGATGCCAAAGCGTGGTGCCTTCTGGGTTATTGTTCACATCAGAAGCAATAGCCCTCGTTGAAAATACGCCTCTTTTAAGCACTCTTTTTCAATGTTGTAATAACCTGCCACCAAAGCTGGCTCATCTGCAACTATTGGCGTGATTTTTAAAAGGGCGCTATCTAAACGAGAATACCAAGCTTTGGTCGCGAGAATATCGAAATGACCGTAGCCTCGGCTATGTAAACTGTCAATTGGTGGCTATTCATTATAGTGTGGATTTAAGTGCCGAGTTTCAGTAAAGCTTCGTTATCGGTAGCAATATGTGAGATTAGGCATCTGGTATAATCTTAGTATAAACCTTGTCACTACACTTCAATAGCTGGAATACAGTCACTTTACCGACGGTGCCTCTACCTAAAGAATCTTTACGGCTTCCACCAAAATAACTTTCGTCGATTTATATCTCTCCATCAAACCAAGAATGCTTATCAACGTGCTCAGCGATTAGCACTCTGAGGCGATGGGAACAATAAGCCGCGGTGTTGGACACCAACTAATTCGGCAGCAATACTAGCTGTAGAGCCTGTAACGAACAGCTCAATTAACCATTCCTATTTGTACTGACTGAGTCTGCTTTTTCTCGTAGAACTATCCTAGATGATCTTAATTATCTAGGACAGTCCCCCTTTATTTTTATCTTCAACGTGTTGTTTAAAAATCAAAACCTCACTCATTTTTACCTTACCATGCCTATTTCTTTTCGGTAATGGTAATCCTTCTAATTCGCATGTGGTTCTATATAACATAGCTAAATACTCTGCCTTAACGCCAATATATAAAGCAAAAGAATCTATATCAATATTCATATCTTAACCTAAATCAAATAAATCTATTTATAGCCATTAGGATTCTGCGATTGCCAGCGCCAGCTATCATTAACCATATCTTGTACTGAATATTGTGCTTTCCATCCTAAATCATTAAAGGCCTTTTTAGGGCTAGACCAACATTCAGCGATATCGCCAGGGCGGCGCTCAACAATTTTATACGGGATAGGTTTACCTGATGCTTTTTCAAAAGCAGCAATCATCTCTAATACACTCGTTCCTTTACCCGTACCTAGGTTATAGATATGTAGGCCTGCTTGATGGCTGACATTATTTAATGCTGCAATATGACCGCTAGCTAAATCCATAACATGGATATAATCACGTACGCCAGTACCATCTGGAGTTGGGTAATCAGAGCCAAATACCATGACTTCTTTATGACGACCAACTGCTACTTGAGCGATATAAGGTGTTAGGTTATTTGGAATACCCTGTGGGTCTTCACCAATTAAGCCTGATTGGTGTGCGCCAACGGGATTAAAGTAGCGTAGTAAAGTAACCGACCAATCGTTATGTGCAATATATAGATCAGCAAGAATACGCTCAACCATATATTTACTGGTGCCATACGGGTTGGTAGTACCACCGACTTTAGAGTCTTCGGTTAACGGTACTTCTTCTGGATCACCATACACAGTAGCCGATGAGCTAAAAATTAAGCTTTTGACGCCCGCTTTTTGCATACTGGCAAGTAATACTAACGTGCCATTGACGTTATTATCATAATACTCAATCGGTTTTTGAACGGATTCACCAACCGCTTTTAACCCAGCAAAGTGGATCACCGATGTGATTTGGTGCTCAGCAAAAATCGTATCCAGAATAGCGTTATCACGTACATCACCGGCATAGAAGACAGGTTTTTTACCTGTGATGGTTTCAATGCGGTTGAGTACTTCTGGGTTGGCATTACATAAATTATCTAAAATAATTGGCTGCATGCCTTGTTCAATCATCTGCACACAGGTATGGCTACCAATGTAGCCAAGACCGCCTGTGACTAAGACCTTTGTATGATTCATTTTAAATTCCTGTACGACTAGTACTCATAGACATAGTTATAGTCGTCTGATTTCGCATCGATACCATTGAGGATCACGCCTGTGATTTCGATATCGTTTTGTTTAAAGCGTTTTAGCGATAGCTCAATATCTTTCACCGTATTGACACCATAGTAGGCAATAAGCAGTGAGGTGCCGACGTACTTACCGATAATCGCGGAGTCAGTGATTGCTAAGATTGGGCTGGTATCGATAACCACGATATCATATTGCCCTTTCATCGTGTCGAGCAGGTGTTTAAAACGTTCTCCCATCAGTAACTCAGAAGAGTGAGTGACATTTTTACCACGGCAGATCACATCTAGGTTTTCAATCACACCACGGTGGATGGTCGGTTGCGTAATGTCCTGCTGAGCCAAATATTCGGATAACCCCGCTTTATTGCTTAAACCAAAGGCTTTATGAATACGGCCTTTACGTAAGTCGGTATCAATTAGGAGGACTTTTTTACCCGCATTAGCTAATACAACCGCCATATTAGAGGTAACAAAGCTTTTACCTACGCCCGGTGACGCACTACTGATCATCACCAAGTTATTCCCTTGGTTCATCACCGAGAAGTAAACGCTGGTACGCAGGGAACGGATGGCTTCTACTGCCGTATCGGCTGGGTTTTCCAATGCAAGTGGGCGCTTATTCCCCGCTGCAATTAATTTTTTCTCATGAGTAGAGAATGGAATAGTGGCATAGACGTTAACACCTAATGCATCGATATCTTCAGTACCTTTAATCTTATTATTAAAGAACTCACGGGCGATCACATAAGCGCAACCCACAATAAAACCGAGGATCGTCGCCAGAACCATTATGAGCGCTTTTTTCGGTGCCACGGCATTAGGTTGGGATTCTGCCGAGTCAATAATGCGTACATCGGCGGTGATCCCGGAGTTTAATACGCTCAGCTCTTGCTGTTTGGCTACTAGCTGATTATAGATAGCTTGCTCGGACTCGACATCACGGGTTAAACGCACTATCTGTTGCTGGGTATTAGGAAGTTTTTGGATATTTTTACTGATTTTCTCTTTTTCACGTAACAGTTGCTGACGCTTATCCAGTAATGATTGGTAAGCAGGGTGGTTACGGGTATAGAGCTGTTGGATCTCTACCTCTTTAAAGGTTAACTCATTGAGTTTCTCTTCGACTTGCAAGGCGCTATCAAGAGCCGATTTAGCCTCTAAGGACAGGTCGATAGATTCATTCTTTTTACGGAAAGCATTTAATTGGTTTTCATAGTTGTCCAATTTAGTTTTTACTTTCGGTAAGTATTCATCTAGGAATAGTAGAGTATTGTTGGTAACCTCTTTTTTGCGCTCGGTATTTTGATCCACATAATTTTGAATAATACTATTCAGAATTTGCACATTTTCTGCTTTATCGGCACCTTTAATAGCAAGATTAATAATCCCCGTGCCTTTACCGACTTCTGCAATCGTTAAGGTATTACGTAGGTTTTCAATGGTCGAATAACGGGCATTTTTAGATAAGGTAAATTCTTGTCCGACTTCAGCATTGATTGAGGATACCAGCAAGCTGATTTCATCTTGTTTTAGGAGTTCGCCCACTTTGCCTTCAAAGGTTTGGTTATCAATATGAAGAGCATAACGGTTTTCGCCTAAATAGGTCAGGATAGCGGGTTCACCAATAAGATGTTCAGGTAAAGAATAGAGGGAAATAGTGACAGAAGCTTTGTCTCCCCAAAGCCTATCGAAAAAACCAGCAGGTGCGGTGTGGGTATCTAAATTAAGGTCTGCAACCGTTTTACCGAGCACCATCCGAGACTTAATGACCTCGATTTCGGAATCGGCTTGGCTATTACTATTAGCAAATGGCATCACATCGCTCATTTGATCTAACAATGAAACTTGACTCATTTTATCGTATTGCAGTGTCGCATTGGCTTGATAGATTGGTGTCGCTAGAAAACTATAAGCGGCACCAATAACAATAAAAAAGAGGGTAAAAAAGCCGATTTTAAGGTAGCTGGATTTGAGTATCTTAAAGAGCGCCAGCAGATCGATTTCGTCCGAGGCAGCGGAGCTGGTTTTTGTCGTGTTCATAATCAATTAACGTTAAGCCTTCAAATAGTAAAATTAAATTTTCCCTTGCCACTGTATAACGGCTTTTTCCATCAGTTGATAAACATGCTCGAACATTTCATCACTGCGTTTATGCGGATCTGGGATCTCGGTTTTATTTAGCCACTGGCCGAACAGCATGACTTTGCCACGCGTCTCGGGGAATTGTTGATGGATTCTATCAATATGGTCGTTTTCCATCACTAGGATTAAGTCTGCTTCTTTACATAATTCACTGGTTAAACGACGTGATTGATGACCATCTAAAGAGAGATTGTGGTTTTGTGCAATACGGATGGCGCTATCATAAGCGGGGCGATCCTCTTTGGCGATAATGCCTGCGGAGTGCACTTTTTTATCGGGGAAATGAGTTTGTAATAGGCGCTCCCCCGTGGGGGAGCGGCAAATATTCCCCATACAGACAACGAGAATATTATTAAACATATGGATTACCAGTCATGAATACGTTTAGTACCTTCGGTTAACTGATTATATGACGCGATGGTTGGTAGCAATTGGGTGATTAGGCGGTTCCAACGTACAACTGGAGCGGCAGTGACATAAACTAAGTCATAAGGTTGCAGTTTAAATTCCGTTCCCATCACCATGGCAGTGGCATCGGATAAATCTAACTGATAGACCGCCGCCATTTTTTTCGGCAGTAGGGCATCCAGCTCTTTATCACCTGAGGTTTGGTTTTTAATTGGACGGATGACAAATACGCCAGTTGCATTAGCGGTATTTTGATCTGTACCGCCTGCTTTACTCAGTGCCTCAGTAATACTCATGCCAGCACGGTCAATGGTTAGGGTGTTTGGCTGACCCACTTCGCCCATCACAAACACTTTTTGCCCGTCATTACGTGGTACATATAGTACATCACCCGGTAGCATCAGATGGTTTTGGGTTAGGTCGCCATACTGAACTAATGCTTGCAGTGAGATTTTTATCTCTTTGCCATTTCGGGTGAGTACGACATTGTCCCAATCGGCTTTTTCAGTCAGGCCGCCTGCATTATTAAAGGCCTCTAAAACCGTTAGCGGTACGTTAGTAATCGGTAATGTACCGGGTTTAGCCACTTCACCTGAAACATACATTTTCTGTGAGCGGAAGGCAGCAATGCTGACATCCACTTGTGGTGATTCGATATAAGTCGATAGACGGTTACTCACTAGATTACGGATTTCAGTGACCGTTTTACCAATGACTTTCACTTTACCGATATACGGATAGTAGATAGTACCATCGGAATGTACCCAGTTACCGGAGTCCGCGGCGCTACGGTAAGAGCCGGCAGGAATAGTTAACTCAGGGTGATCCCAGACAGTAATGGTTAATACATCACCCACACCAACACGGTATTCATAGGTTGCCAGTTGCTTCTCTAGGGTTGGGTTGGGTTTTGCAATAACTTGTGGGGTATACATCTCATCTAACAGTTTTGGCGAGATTGGGTAGATATCGACAAATTTAGAAATATCACGATCGCCAGTGTCGACGACATTTTTCCCCGAGGTAGACATATAAACACCAGGGGTAACAGTACAGCCAGTTAATGCTGTGAGCATGATTGCAATAACAGAAAGACGTTTCATAAACACTCGCGATCCCTTTGGCAAGATGATTAAAAATATTTTATTTATTTAAATTCATACTGAACAGTATTAGCAATCCCTTTCTCCAGTGTGACTGGCGGTGTGAAAGAGGTGTCAGCAATATAGTTTGACTTAAACTGTGTTCTAGCACAAAATTTTTTCACTCGAATACTGCTTACTGGAAATTCTTTACCTGTCAGTTTAGATAAGATATCGAAACAATACCCGCCCATAATACCGATAGGATAAGGAATACGAATATTAGATTTGGACTTACCTAAAGCATTACAAATGACGGTAGTTAGTTCATCCATCGTAAAATCTGGCTTATCAATATAGTTAAAAACGTGTTTACCTTCAGTGAAGGTAGTAGCGAAATGGATAAATACTGCAACGTTTTCAACATATGCCATCGATTTTTGGTTATTACCACCACCAATCATTAAAAAACGACCGGAAGCAATTTGACGGAATAGATTATAAACATTTCTACGATTATTCTCGCCAAATACCACCGTTGGACGAATAGTAACTAGTATATTGTCACTTGATTTAGCTTGCCAAGCATCATACGCATGTTCGGCTTGTAATTTTGATTTTCCATAATCATTAAATGGATGATATTCACCATCTTCACCAGTCTCTTTTTCTACAAATCCATAAACAGCAACAGAAGAGGTAAATACGATATGTTTAATACCAAGTTGTTCAGCAACATCACAGACATTTTTCGCTCCATCCACGTTTACTTCGTAGTATAGGCTAATAGGATGAACGTTATCTTTATGTTGGGCGGAAAGGTTAATGATTACATCACTTCCTTTTAATGGCTCAACAAGTGTTTCAGGTTTAGAACCTATCCCAATAGGATTTTATTCCAGACAATGATACCACAGGCAAAATGCAGCATCGCCTCATAATTCTCGACCTTCTTCTCCCAACAAGTCAGGACACGACGGTAGCGATTCATCCAACTGTGTGTTCTCTCTACAACCCAGCGGTGGGCCTTAAAATCCGTGTTTTTGATGGCTTCTGACTCATCCTTCCGTGACTGGATATGAGGTTCATAGCGACGACTTTTCAGATACGATCCCAACCATTCCGCTTCATACCCTTTGTCCATGCACAACCGGAGCCTCTTGCCCGGTCTGCCCGTCTGGAGGGCATCGAGCGTATCCGCAACCAGCTTTATGTCGTACGTATTTGCTCCAGCGACAATCAGTGTAAGCGGAAGCCCGTTCCCGTCAGTCATCAGACTGCGCTTTACGCCCCGTTTCCCTCGGTCTGTTGGGTTCCAGCCTGCTTTTTGAGCCTGCCAGCGGTGATTTGGTCATACAACCATCCATCGTCAGCCACGACCAGTCAATAGTGTCCAACTGTTCGCAAGCAAGCAACCCGTTTTGCCAGAAGCGTTCAAATACTCCAGCATCCCGCCACTCTTGAAATCGGCGATGAGCAGAGCTTGACGAGCATATACCGGTGGCATTCAGCGTATTCCACTGGCAACCTGTTCTAAGTACAAAGAAAATGGCGTTCATTGCAGCGCGATTATCAACTCTTTTGCGGTGAGTACCGAGCGGATGATTTGTTTTGTGTTCAGGGATGAGAGGAGCCATCTTCTCCCAGAGTCCATCACTGATTTGCCACTTGTTGCCCACCATGCTTCGCCCTCAGAAATTATCATTATGTATTATCTGACAATTCCTTTTGGGATAGGTTCTTAGTCACATCCCCAAACCCCCACTTTTCGGGGTGAGCTTCACTTTTTTGAATATCGACGATTTTAAAATCAATATTTTGGGATTTTAGTTGGTTAGATAGGCGAGTACCGATAAAACCAGAGCCACCGATGATTGTTAACATAGTTTATATTCTTTTTTTTAATGCATTTAATAAGTAATGTGAAAAGTAGTATAGTGATTTAGGGGTAGATAATTTCAGTTCATTTCTGTAAATTGACCATTGCCATTTTATTGCTTTAAATTTATTTGAAGAAAGAGAAGCATTAGAAATTCGATATTTAGCTAATGAGTCTTGAATACAATAAGCCTTTTGAGCAGATTTTAAGATAGCTAACCACATTAAATAATCCTCTGCTCCCGTTGATTTTTGAAAAAATTTGCCTAGTTTTTTAGCGCAATAAATTCCTGTAAGATTCCCTATAAAACATGAACGGAGTAAATCTTCATAGGTAATAACACGAGGTGAAATTCTTAATTTAGTCTTTCCATCAGATTTAAATGCTGAGTAGTTTGAACATACTAAATCCCACCCCGATTCTAATAATGTGATTTGCTTTTCTAATTTAGAGGGCTCCCATAAATCATCACTATCAAGAAAAGATATGTATTGACCTTTTGCTGCCATAATTCCTTTATTTCTAGAAGTAGCAACACCTTGGTTTAAATTTGATTTAATGAGTTTTATTCTATCATCTTGATACTCAGATATTATATTAATTGATTTATCTGTTGATGAATCATCAATGATTATTAATTCAAATTTGGTGTAAGTTTGAGCTAATACTGAGTTTATAGATTCAGATATATATTTTTCAGCATTATAACATGGCATTATAATTGAAACTAAACCATCAATTGCAGGAGATAACATTCTATGACCTAAGTATTAATTTATTAATATACTGGAAGTTATAATATTAAGAAAAAATTTTCTCTACGAAATCGCTTAACTTAAAGTTTCTGGCATATTGTTTTCCTAATAATGAGAGATTCTTTAATTCTTGTGGATTATCAAATGTCCATAGTATAGAGCTAAGCAAATCGATTTCAGAATTAATAGGAATTATTTTTCCACAACATGAACCATTGATGTTCATAACCTCATTAACATATCCGACATCTGTTGTAATACAAAATAATGATTGAGACATTGCTTCAAGAATGACTCGAGGGCCAGTTTCTGATGATGATGGATTGATAAAAACTTCATTAGAAGAATAAACTTCATTTAATTCATTTCCATTCGGTACTTCACCAAGTAGTGTGACTAACGAATTAAGTTTATTTGTATTTATTAAATTTATAAGACTTTTTTTTAATGGACCATCACCCACAATGGTTAAATGAAATTTTTTGCTTGGATAATAGTCATTAAGCTTTTTGAAAGTGTTAATTAATAATTCTAACCCTTTCCCTTCATACAAACGAGATACAGCAAGAAAATTAATTAGACCATCATATTTTATCTTAGAAGAAGTATGAGTTTGAAAGTCTTGTTCAGTTAATGAGCTTTCAATAAGTACTTTAGTTTTTTTTCTCAGGAAAAATGGAATATTATTAATTACTGAACATCCATTGCCAGACGAGTTACAAAAATATGCAGCTAAACAAGTAAGCATATATTCAGGATAGTATAAGAAAAAACGAATTAATCTAATTACAATACTCTTTGCTTTATTATTTAATATTACTTGAATTGGATTTGAAACAAAATGATAATTTATAATTTTATTTTTTTTAAAGAAAGCAAAGTACCAGCAAAATGGCTCTGGAGTTTTTATGTAAATTTTATTCTCAGCTTCACATAATTGATGTATAGCTTTGGTAATAGGAAAAAAAAATTTTAAACTTGATATATAATTTGAAAAGTTTGGTAATTCAATTAGATTACAAATTTCATTTGAGATAAAAACATCGTTATCTGTAATTTTTCTCGTTGTTGTTGTTGATAATAAAGTTAATTTACCATAGGTTTCATAAAATGATTTCAAGTACTTTGCATTGATCGCCGATAGATAAAAACCGTTATCAACAATTTTTACTGCCCAGCAACAGTATAAGCCAGCCATAATATCCTTCTTTGGTTATTTATCTAGTTAAGTGTGTTTTGTTATATGAACGAGAGTTGGATTATTTTGATAGAGATTAATATATAGAATCTTACATTTGTGTAATTTTTTATCATAAGAAGTAGATTACTATAGTTTAAATATTCTATTTAGCTCACTCATAAAACTATTAATAATAATTTTTTTAGGAGTCTTCTTTAGTATGGGTAATGTATTTTTAATTTGTAATCTTAATAATTTTCTCATGCATATTGAGGATATCCATTCTTGTTCATATTTGTTTAGTTGCTTAGGAAAGGATGTGAGTTCTTTACTGATCAATTCTTTATTTTTTTTATAATATAATGAAAATAAACGCGAACTATCATTTAATATTTCAACTCTTTTTTTTCTTGATAAAGAATCTGAGAGAAGTCTATACTGAAATAGTATATCATTTACATTTCCAAATCTTGCTCCTGCTTCATGCATATTCATCCATAATGCTAAATCTTCAGCATGCTTAAAACAGTTAGTTCCATATTTAATATTGTTTTGAGTCATGAAATTTTTTCTAATTAACACAGATGGATGTGCAAATGGTACGGTACTAGCTAAAGCGATATTTACCATTTGAGCATTTTTAGGTACAAGTACTAGTCCTGATATATCACCAACTTCATTTATTTCAAAGTAATGGCATCCACATATATCTAATTGGTTCTGCGTAATATAATCTAATTGTTTTTTTAATCTTGTTGGTAAAGAGATATCATCGGCATCCATTCTCGCGATAAATTGCCCTCTGGCCATCTCAATACCTTCATTTAGGCTATATATTAATCCTTTATTTTCTCTATTAATGATGTTGATACGGGAATCTTTAGCTGAAAATTCTTCCATGATTTTCAAAGAATCATCAGTAGAACCATCATTGACTAATATTAGCTCTAAATTAGTATGTGTTTGTGTTAATATAGAATTTATTGAATCAAATAGATAATCTTGTGCATTGTATACAGGTAATACTACTGATATTAATTCTTGATTTTCCATTGTTTATTTTCCATTTATTAAAATCTGTAGTTTAGTTTAATGATTAATAGTATATATGATTAATGTTTTATTTCTTTTCCAATACAGCCAGTTGGAATGGCAGAATTTTCCCCCTTCCATTTCTTATTGGGTATAATATAATCCTCCCCATAATAACTAATTAAGTGTGCTTTGTAATTTTTAGGTATATGCCATAGCTCATTTTCAAACTGTATTGTTTCAAATCCATTATATTTGTTATTAAATAAATATAGTTCTACACCACTTTTTTTCAAAATAGAGTCCTTCCATGTTAGCCCTTGAAATGGACGAAACACAGGGGTAGATATAATATCATTTTTTATAGAACAAAAAAATAAATCTACACTGATACCTTTAAAACTATAAGATTCTTCAATTATAATACCATCAACACTTATTTCTCGTGTTAATATAAATCCTTGCTTAATTATTTTATTTCGTAAATTTAAGTTCCATTCTTTTTGATTTATTCCGATGTCAAGATCGTAGTCATGCGATAGAATTGAACCTTGTCTTATCGCGCCTAATAATGTCCCATATTCCAACCAATATCCTATATTATTTATATTAAAAAAATCATGAAGGCGTTTTAGCATGGTTTTTTTATTGATTTTTAACATGAGTGATTTTTTAAAAAAAATCATATCATATTTTATTTTGCGTAAAAAATTAATTAACATATTATTCCTTAAGTAAGTTTTTATATTTTATACATTTTAAGGTTCTGTATAAACTAGTAATGAATGCATTCAATACAATAGCCCAACAAAGAGTACTTATAGTTACATATCCAAATTGGCTCATGAATAAAATAAATGTGATATAAAAAAATGCAGCAATATAGATACTATTATTAAAATCTTTCTTTCTATCTATAAGAACTAATGCACAGTTTCCTAAAAAATATGAAAATATATTTAATAAAGGTATAAAATACAATATTAATAAATAGGTATAAGATTTTGCCATATCATCTCCTGCGAATAAGATGATAAAATCCTCTCCAAACAAAAGCAATATAGGATATATTAGTAAATAAATAACTATTAAGTACTTAATAATTGAAAATGTTACGCCAAAGTTTTTTGTTCTTGCAATATAAGGATAGAGTACTTGATTTAGTAAATTTATAGGAATTAGTGCTAAATTAATTAGTTTTTCAGCTAGATCATAATAGGCAACCTGAGCAAATCCGATATAATTACCAATTAAATAAGTGTTTAATTTTAAAATTATAACGCCAATAGAACGAGATAATAAAAATGAATATGACTCTTTAATATCTTTCTTTATCCTTTTCAAGGATACTGGTATAAATTTCAATTTCAACTTAATGTTAAAAAACCATAATGATAATATTCCATTAATCAAAGAAGAAAAAACTAATGCTAGAGGGAATGAATAAAATCCAATAAAAGTATAAGAGCCTATAAATATTATTAACAACATGCATAATCTTGAAAAAAGGTTAATTAATGCTGCATATTTTATTTTTTCCAAACCAAGATATAACCATTGTGAAAATAAAGCTTCACCCAATACAATAAAGAATAAAATATTAGAAAGATAATAGTTTTCATTTAATTTGCTATTAAAACAAATGAAAATTTGGAATATTAAAAAAGATATTAAAACTAATAATAGTTTTATATAAGTTATACTACTATATATAATAGATAGTTTCTTCTTGCTATGAGCATTTTCTGATGCAATTCTAGTTCCATAAATATTGAAACCAAAATCAACAATTATAGACATAAGCATAATTATACTTTGAATAAAAATGACTAGTCCATAAGAATCTATACTGAATTTTCTAATTATGTATGGGTAATATATAAATGGAATTAATAACGTTACTATTTGTATAATACTCAAATAGGAAAAGTTACTGATTAATTTTTTTTTAATTGTCATCGTTAATATAAAAAAGATATAGGAATTGAAATTTCATCTGGATAAGGGTCAATAATATGCTTAGTAGTTTTATGTGGGAAAATTTTCTTATCTTTTATATAACTTTGTACAATACTTTTATTTATAACAAAGTCCTCTCTCCATGATATAACCTGCACCGAGGGTAGATTATAGTTTAGCATTACAGCAGGAACTCTTCTTAAACCTAATTTTTTAGCTACTTCAAATCGATGATGACCATCCATGATGGCATATGAGTTTTCTTCTAAGAGTAAAGGCACTCGCCAGAGTGCCTCCGCCTTGATTTTTTCTATAAGCCATTCAACACGTTCAGGTATATGTTCTTCAGTGATTTGAATGTTATCAATGTTAACTAATTCTAAACGATACACTTATACAACCTTAGACTCTATATCAAGTAAGCTATCTATTAAATATTGGTTATCAATAGTATTTCTAACAGCGAGCCGGACATATGATTGTCCATCGAATCCTTTTTTCTCTGAACAATCTTTTGCAAGAATATTATAGCCATTACAGAGCATTTCTATTAGCATACTTGATGAAATCAAGTTTACTTTGCATAAAATATAGTTCGCTTGGGAATTGATAGGTGTTAAAAGCTTATTTTTCTCTAACGCAGTAAACAATGAATTTCTTTCAACAATTATTTGATTACACGCTGATGAATATGTTTTTTCATATTTACCTATAATTTGAAAGAAAAACTCACCAAGAGAGTTTATATTCCACACAGGAATAGACTTTTTAATTGCAGAAATTAATTCAATATTAGAACTTGCTATAACTCCTAAGCGAATGCCTGGGACACCATAACTTTTGCTAATGCTTTTTATCACGATTAATCCTGAATACATATTAAGAATTTCTTCTTTCATCAATGTAGAGTTTAATCCATTTTCAGCAAAATCAACAAAACTTTCATCTACAATAAATGTTTTTTTATTTATTTTAAACCAATTAATTAGCTCCAGTAAATCTTTATATGGAATAAAATTTCCTGATGGATTATCAGGGTTTATAAGGATAACTCCATCATTTTCTTTAGCCAAATTAATAATGTCATTTTTATTATATGAGAAATTTGGGTTATTCAGTTTTTTAAGGGTTACAGATTTAAATCTTGATGAGTACTCCTCAAACGTTGGAATAAATAAACCTAGTTTTTCATTTTTATATTGTGCAAGTGTATCAATCAATTCTGCAGCTCCATTTCCTACAGCGATTTGATCTGGATTGCACTTGAACATTTTGGCTGCTAAAAGTGATTGTACATTAGCACCTGATGGGTATTCGCGCACTAGAGTGTCAAATGAGTTTTTCATTTCACCCATGAATGTTTTATTAGGAAAATATGGATTCACTAAATAGCAGAAATCAATAATATCATTATAACGCCAATAACCACCATAACGACGGGATAATAGACTTAATTTTTCTTTTTCTGGTGCAAAAATAACATTGGCATTATCAAGATCTTGAGCATCATCTATCTCATACCATTTTTCACCTTGTAATGGTAACGCTTTTAATTCTTGAGTTTCCAATAGTGTGATAACTCGTAATACTTGCTCGTAATACTCATTTTGACCTAATGCTTTTGAATAAGCCTCTAAAAAAGGCACATATGTATTTTCTAAAAACTCTTTAGAAAACTTATAAATATTTACTGTTTTATAATATAAATCACTTTTATTAAACTCAAAGTCTTTTTTAGGAACAAAATTAACAATATCAAAGTTATTATTGATTTCAACAACTGTTCCATCCATCCATGGTTGATATTTATCAACTACGGCAATATTTGGAAATTGATTTGATATTAGATTCTCTATGATTTTTTCTTCAAAAATCAAATCACTTTCTAATAGAATGGTATCGTCTTTTATTAATTCATCTTTGGCAAGGTATATTGAATATATATTGTTTGTTTTATCATATATATCATTATCAATATATATTATTTCTATTTCATTATACTGATTACCTAAGAATTTTTTTAAATTTTCTTTTTGGTAGCCAACAACAAGGATAATTCTACTAATATTATATTTTGATAGGATGTTTAAACAACGTTCAATTAACGTAACTTCATGTACAGATACCATACATTTAGTTTTGTCATTAGTATATTTACCTAAACGATTGCCCATTCCTGCAGCAGGTATTAAAACTTGCATATCTTTTCCTTAATTATTTTTCTAGCCAGAATTTTGTGTTAGGTACAGACATTGGAATTTCCTGACCTACATTATTAGCGATTGCTAATTTATGTATATTTTTTGCAATAAATAAATCATGTATAGATAACCCTATGTTATAGCATATTATCTTTTCTAATTGACTTTTCCTTCCAAGTTCTATAGGAGATTTTATATATGAGGCTGTTTCTATTGCTTTATTTTGAAATTTATTAAAGTGCTTGAATCCAGATACATGTCCTAAATCATCAACATAAATTTTATCGAAAAATAAATCACAGTTAGTAAAACCTCTGGTATGAATAGGAACAACTAGGCACCCATTCGAAAACTTATCATCACTACAAATATCGTTTTCAAAATAAGTTACAGATGAAATAATTATATCTGTATTTTCAACACATTCATCATATGTATTACATATAATATATTGGGTGCTTTGTGGGAGTAACTGTTTTGCAAATGCAATAAAATCTAAATGTTGGTTTTTATATTTTTTTACTTTAATAACTAAATCACGTTTATCATACATGCAGGAAAATATTTTTAATGTTGCCCTAGCTTGTATTCCAACTCCAATAAATGATATGGAGTTAAAGCCATTTTTGGCAAATGAAATAATTGAGTGTGTTGCTATAGCTCCTGTTCTCATTGCGGTGATAAAATTTCCATCCATGATGCATTCAAGGTTGCCGTTCTTTATATTATAAAGAAATATTTGACTATCTAACACGGGCGATCTATTTGGATATCTATTAACTATTTTTAAACCTGCACTTTCTTCTTTTAATAAAATAGAAGGCATAAAATTATAAAAAACTTCATCTTCAGGTTTTAAACTAATCTTAGGTGGCAGAATTGTGTCATTTTTTTGGCTAATAGATTGACATATCCAGCTATAAATTGTTTGTGGAGAGATATCTAGCTCCAATATATTTTCAAACGATAGTAGTTGCATAAGATAGCCTATGATTAGATTGTTTTAGGTAATAGCTACCGCACTGGGTTGTCGGGTTCCAGTGCACCATAAAATTCTATAAGCGTGCTTATTAATTGAAAGCATTCCGTTTTTACGTAGCAGCTCAATTAATAAGTATGCCTTATCATTCAGTGCCCTTCAAAAGGGCATGCATTTTCGCTGACTCAGTCAAGCGAAAGTCCCTAATAGTATCACTAAGAACCTATCCCAAAAGGGATTATCAGATAATACATAATGAGTAATTTCTTAAGGTGAAAATATGGCAGATAGCAGATCAGCGATGAACTCTCA
>NZ_JAMPNW010000024.1:0-62785 GCF_028479545.1 Providencia sp. PROV201 | reverse complement strand
GCTCTTTCTGAATAAGAAAGAACTACTTAGTAAAAAAGGGCGTCTAATAGACGTCCTTTTTATACGTTACAAAATTTAGGCATTGCAAAATTCAGACGTTGCAAAATGAAGAACCTATCTCATCAATCATTTGTATAATTATTGGTGAGATAGGCTCTGAAATAACGAATTGATAACTGCACAGGTTCCTTTACGCAGTTATATGAGATTTATTAAGGTTTTGCTCGGAAGATATGGTATATTTTACCGCTGCCACAAAAAGAAAGTTATTTTCTTACTTGGTGCAGTTAAAAATTTGCTGAGCATGCTGAAATTCCTGCAAAATGGAATAGCACTTGTGAAATGGGTAACACTTGTAAAGTGATAGTACTGACATACAAGTAGTACTTGCGAAATAAAATGTTACTGCAACTTGTTGTATTTGCAGAACGAATAACGCTAATTACCTCCATTAACAAGGCTAATTACTTTTAGATCGCAGGTGATGCTATTGATATCCCTATCAAATTTTGCAGGCTTAGTTTGTAGTAATTGAGGGATATGTTGGCATATTCTATTGGTTTGGCTTGGTTGTTTTACCTTTGTAAACAAGCAGGCTTTGTACATACTTCATGGTAACAGGTTGAATTATGAGTGCGAATAGCGAAGCTCAAGGAAGTGGACGCAGTGCAGACATCTTCAAGTGGGTCATTGTCTGTGCCTTATTAATAATTGCTATTGTTGGTAATTATTACTTCCGTCAATATAATCTCGCGCTGCGTGCTTTTGCAGTTGTGGCTGTTGTCGCTATTGCAGGTGCTGTCGCTTTATGGACCACAAAAGGTAAAGCTACACTGGCGTTTGCACGCGAAGCTCGCGTCGAGATGAGAAAAGTCATTTGGCCTACTCGCCAGGAAACATTACAAACTACTTTAATTGTTGCTGCAGTAACGGCTGTAATGTCATTAATACTGTGGGGACTCGATGGTATCCTGGTGCGTTTAGTTTCATTTATTACAAGCCTGAGGTTATTCTAAATGTCCGATTCACCTAAAAAGCGCTGGTATGTCATTCAGGCATTCTCTGGTTTTGAAGGTCGCGTAGCACAGTCTTTACGTGAACATATCAAATTACATGCTATGGAAGATTCTTTTGGCGAAGTTATGGTTCCAACAGAAGAAGTTGTTGAAATCCGTAGCGGTCAGCGCCGTAAGAGTGAACGCAAATTCTTCCCAGGCTATGTCTTAGTCCAAATGGTCATGAATGATGACTCTTGGCACTTAGTACGTAGTGTACCGCGTGTAATGGGGTTCATTGGCGGAACGTCAGATCGTCCAGCGCCAATTAGCGATAAAGAAGTTGATGCTATTATGAACCGCTTACAACAAGTTGGTGATAAGCCACGTCCGAAAACACTGTTTGAACCAGGTGAAATGGTTCGTGTTAGCGAAGGCCCATTTGCTGACTTTAACGGTGTTGTTGAAGAAATTGATTATGAAAAGAGCCGCTTGAAAGTCTCTGTTTCTATCTTTGGTCGTGCAACTCCAGTCGAATTGGATTTTGGTCAGGTAGAGAAAGCCTAATCTAAACGACAAAACTGACTTGCAAAAGGCGTGAAATTTGACTACAATTTCGCGCCTTTTGTTTTTATGTTCGGCACAAATTAATGTGCGGGGCATGTTTAATGTAACGGGGAGCCTTGCAAACCGTAAGGCGCTATCACCCATCTAGAGGAAATATCATGGCTAAGAAAGTTCAAGCCTACGTTAAGCTGCAAGTTGCAGCTGGTATGGCGAACCCAAGTCCACCGGTTGGTCCAGCACTGGGTCAACAAGGTGTTAACATCATGGAATTCTGTAAAGCGTTCAACGCAAAAACAGACAGCCTGGAAAAAGGTTTACCAATTCCTGTTGTTATTACTGTTTACGCAGACCGTTCTTTCACTTTCGTTACCAAAACTCCACCTGCAGCAGTTCTGCTGAAAAAAGCAGCTGGCGTTAAGTCTGGTTCAGGCAAGCCTAACAAAGATAAAGTTGGTAAAGTGACCTCTGCTCAGATTCGCGAAATCGCTGAAACTAAAGCTGCGGACATGACTGGTGCTGATGTTGACGCAATGATGCGTTCAATTGAAGGTACTGCTCGTTCCATGGGCCTGGTAGTGGAGGACTAAGACAATGGCTAAACTGACTAAGCGCATGCGCAATATCCGTGAGAAAGTTGATGTAACTAAACAGTATGACATCAATGAAGCCGTTGCACTGCTGAAAGAATTAGCAACTGCTAAATTCGTAGAAAGCGTTGACGTAGCTATCAACCTGGGCATCGATGCTCGTAAATCTGACCAAAACGTTCGCGGTGCAACTGTACTGCCACACGGTACTGGCCGTTCAGTTCGCGTTGCTGTGTTCGCACAAGGCGCAAACGCTGAAGCTGCTAAAGCTGCAGGCGCTGAACTGGTAGGTATGGAAGATCTGGCTGATAAAATCAAAGCTGGTGAAATGGACTTTGACGTTGTTATTGCTTCTCCAGATGCAATGCGCGTTGTTGGCCAATTAGGTCAAGTTCTGGGCCCACGTGGTCTGATGCCAAACCCGAAAGTTGGTACTGTAACTCCTAACGTTGCTGAAGCAGTTAACAATGCTAAAGCAGGTCAGGTTCGTTACCGTAACGACAAAAACGGAATCATCCATACCACTATCGGTAAAGTTGATTTCGACGCTGACAAACTGAAAGAAAACTTAGAAGCTCTGCTGATTGCACTGAAAAAAGCAAAACCAGCTTCAGCTAAAGGTGTTTTCATCAAGAAAGTTAGCCTGTCTACCACTATGGGTGCAGGTGTTGCTGTTGACCAAGCTGGTCTGTCAGCGACAGTTTAATTGCTATAGCTTCGGCTAATCAGTAATTAGGCTTTACCTTTGCGTCAATTTTGTATAAAATTTGACGCCTTGAGTTTGTTGGGTATAGCGATATACTCAACAAACCACAAATTTCGGTATGGAGTCTGGCCTTTCCAGACCCCGTCCAAGACCGCAGGTGTGGTTATATTAGCTACTTAATTTACCTGCGTAGACGGTGACAGAGATACCTAGAATTTTATTCTGGATTCTATTCTGCTCACCGTGTTTTAGCGCTCAAGTACATGTTGTATCTGAGTGATGTGAGTCCCGGGGTTTCCCGGTTAATCCAGGAGCAAGAAGCTAATGGCACTAAATCTTCAAGACAAACAAGCGATTGTTGCTGAAGTCAGCGAAGTAGCCAAAGGCGCGCTTTCTGCAGTTGTTGCCGATTCACGCGGCGTAACTGTAGCAAAAATGACTGAACTGCGTAAAGCAGGTCGCGAAGCTGGCGTTTATATCCGTGTTGTTCGTAATACACTGATCCGCCGTGCTGTTGAAGGTACTTCTTATGATGTACTGAAAGACGTGTTTGTCGGTCCAACCTTAATTGCTTTCTCTAACGAACACCCGGGCGCTGGCGCTCGTCTGTTCAAAGAGTTCGCGAAAGCGAATCCAGCATTTGAGATTAAAGCTGCGGCCTTTGAAGGTGAGTTAATCCAAGCGAAAGATATCGATCGTCTGGCAACTCTCCCAACTTACGATGAAGCAATCGCACGCCTGATGGCAACCATGAAAGAAGCCGCTGCCGGCAAATTGGTTCGTACTCTGGCTGCTCTGCGCGATCAGAAAGAAGCTGCATAAGCCCTTTCCTTCGTTGCTTTTTAACGTATAAACTATTTCTGAATTTTAGGAACACTTGTTATGTCTATCACTAAAGACCAAATCCTTGATGCAGTTGCAGAAATGTCTGTAATGGACGTTGTTGAACTGATTACTATGATGGAAGAAAAATTCGGCGTTTCTGCTGCTGCAGCTGTTGCTGTTGCTGCGGGCCCAGCTGAAGCTGCTGAAGAAAAAACTGAGTTCGACGTTGTTCTGTCTGCTATCGGCGGTAACAAAGTTGCAGTTATCAAAGCAGTACGCGGCGCAACCGGTCTTGGCTTAAAAGAAGCTAAAGACATGGTAGAATCTGCTCCAGCTACTATCAAAGAAGCTGCAAGCAAAGATGAAGCTGAAACTCTGAAGAAAGCTCTTGAAGAAGCAGGCGCTTCTGTTGAACTTAAATAAGTTCAACTTCAAGAACGCAGCCTAGTCTAATTAGGCTGATGGCTGGTGATTTTTTAATCACCAGCCTTTTTGCGCTGTAAAGCGTGATGGGTGTTAACAGCTTTTCACGCAGTTTTAATGTTAACAACAACCCTCCAATACTTCTTTCTATTGACGACTTAATATACTGTGTTCTTCGCTACGACCCGCTCGGGTAGCTCGGTAGCAAAAGTGACGCAATGAAATGATTTAAGAGTAATAGCAATGAGTATTAAGGAAAGTATTCATTTTCCGTTTCTTATAAAAAACGCGTTGCGGTTCAGTCTCTTACATTAAGAGCTAACCACTTGGGTCACTGATCAACGAGCTGAGGAAACCTATGGTTTACTCCTATACCGAGAAAAAACGTATTCGTAAGGATTTTGGTAAACGTCCACAAGTTTTGGACATACCTTATCTCCTTTCTATCCAACTTGACTCGTTCCAGAAGTTTATCGAGCAAGATCCTGATGGCCAGAATGGGCTGGAAGCAGCTTTCCGTTCTGTGTTTCCAATTCAGAGCTACAGCGGTAATGCTGAATTACAATATGTCAGCTATCGTTTAGGCGAGCCTGTTTTTGATGTTAAAGAATGTCAAATTCGCGGTGTAACTTACTCTGCGCCTTTGCGTGTGAAATTGCGTCTCATCGTTTATGAGCGTGAAGCACCGGAAGGAACTGTTAAAGACATCAAAGAACAAGAAGTCTACATGGGTGAAATTCCACTCATGACTGAAAACGGAACTTTCGTTATCAACGGTACTGAGCGTGTTATCGTTTCTCAGTTACACCGTAGTCCGGGTGTATTCTTTGACAGCGATAAAGGTAAAACACACTCTTCAGGTAAAGTGCTCTATAACGCACGTATTATCCCTTACCGTGGTTCATGGCTTGATTTCGAATTTGACCCGAAAGATAACCTGTTTGTACGTATTGACCGTCGCCGTAAATTACCTGCGACCATTATTCTGCGTGCAATGGATTACAACACCGAAGAAATCTTAAATCTGTTCTTCGACAAAACTGTATTCCAAATCCGTGATAATAAACTGATGATGACGCTGGTTCCTGAGCGTCTGCGTGGTGAAACTGCTTCTTTTGATATCGAAGCGAACGGTAAAGTCTATGTAGAAAAAGGCCGCCGTATCACTGCACGTCATATTCGTCAGTTAGAAAAAGAAGAAATCAATAGCATCGAAGTACCTGTTGAATATATCGCAGGTAAAGTTGTTGCTAGAGACTACATTGATGAAAGCACCGGTGAGCTGATTTGTGCAGCGAACATGGAACTTTCTTTAGACATGTTGGCACGTCTGAGCCAGTCTGGTCATAAAACAATCGAAACATTGTTTACCAATGACTTAGACCACGGTGCTTACATTTCTGAAACCGTTCGTGTCGACCCAACTAACGACCGTCTGAGTGCATTGGTAGAAATCTACCGCATGATGCGTCCTGGTGAGCCACCAACCCGCGAAGCTGCAGAAAACCTGTTCGAGAACCTGTTCTTCTCTGAAGACCGTTACGACTTGTCTGCGGTAGGTCGTATGAAGTTCAACCGTTCACTGAACCGTGAAGAAATTGAAGGTTCAGGTATCCTGAGTGAAGAAGACATCATTGATGTTATGCGTAAACTCATCGATATCCGTAACGGTAAAGGCGAAGTGGATGATATCGACCACTTAGGTAACCGTCGTATTCGTTCCGTTGGCGAAATGGCTGAGAACCAATTCCGTGTAGGTCTGGTTCGTGTTGAGCGTGCAGTGAAAGAGCGTCTTTCTCTGGGCGACCTCGATGCATTAATGCCACAAGATATGATCAACGCGAAACCAATTTCAGCCGCAGTGAAAGAGTTCTTTGGTTCTAGCCAGCTGTCCCAATTTATGGACCAGAACAACCCACTGTCTGAAATTACGCACAAACGTCGTATCTCTGCGTTAGGCCCAGGTGGTCTGACTCGTGAGCGTGCGGGCTTCGAAGTACGTGACGTTCACCCAACTCACTACGGTCGTGTCTGTCCTATCGAAACGCCTGAAGGTCCGAACATCGGTCTGATCAACTCATTATCTGTTTATGCACAGACCAATGAGTATGGTTTCTTAGAAACCCCATACCGTTTAGTGCGTGATGGTCTAGTTACAGACGAAATCCATTATCTGTCTGCAATTGAAGAAGGTAACTTCATCATTGCTCAGGCAAACACCGTTTTAGGTGATGATGGTAGCTTCGTTGAAGAACTGATTACTTGCCGTAACAAAGGTGAATCAAGTTTATTCAGCCGTGAACAGGTTGAGTATATGGACGTTTCGACTCAACAGGTTGTTTCTGTTGGTGCGTCACTGATCCCATTCCTTGAACACGATGACGCCAACCGTGCATTGATGGGTGCGAACATGCAACGTCAAGCGGTTCCTACTCTGCGTGCTGACAAACCATTAGTTGGTACGGGTATGGAACGTGCAGTAGCGGTTGACTCAGGTGTTACCGCTGTTGCAAGACGTGGTGGTTCAGTTCAGTACGTTGATGCGTCTCGTATCGTTATCAAAGTTAACGAAGATGAGATGTATCCGGGCGAAGCTGGAATCGATATTTATAACCTGACTAAATATACTCGTTCTAACCAGAACACCTGTATTAGCCAGATGCCTTGCGTATCTTTAGGTGAGCCAGTTGAACGTGGTGACGTGTTAGCAGATGGTCCTTCAACAGACCTCGGCGAATTAGCACTTGGTCAAAACATGCGCGTGGCATTCATGCCATGGAATGGTTATAACTTCGAAGACTCCATCTTAGTTTCTGAGCGTGTTGTTCAAGAAGACCGTTTCACTACTATTCATATTCAGGAACTCTCTTGTGTGTCTCGTGACACTAAATTAGGGCCTGAAGAAATCACTGCAGATATTCCAAACGTCGGTGAAGCTGCTCTGTCTAAACTTGACGAATCCGGTATCGTGTATATCGGTGCGGAAGTGAAAGGCGGCGACATTCTGGTTGGTAAAGTCACACCTAAAGGTGAAACTCAGCTGACGCCAGAAGAGAAACTGTTACGTGCTATCTTCGGTGAAAAAGCATCAGACGTTAAAGACTCTTCTTTACGTGTTCCTAACGGTGTTTCTGGTACGGTTATTGACGTACAAGTATTTACCCGTGACGGTGTAGAGAAAGACAAACGTGCATTAGAGATCGAAGAAACTCAGTTACGTGATGCGAAGAAAGACTTAACAGAAGAGCTGCGTATTTTCGAAGCTGGCCTGTTTGCTCGTATCCGTTCTGTACTGGTTAACGGCGGAATTGAAGCTGAAAAACTCGACAAACTGCCTCGCGATCGTTGGTTAGAGTTATCTTTAGCAGACGAAGAGAAGCAAAACCAGTTAGAGCAATTAGCTGAACAGTATGACGAACTGAAATCTGAGTTTGAGAAAAAACTCGATGCAAAACGTCGTAAAATTACTCAAGGTGATGACTTAGCACCTGGTGTACTGAAAATTGTTAAGGTTTATCTGGCGGTTAAACGTCAAATTCAACCGGGTGATAAAATGGCGGGTCGCCATGGTAACAAAGGTGTTATCTCAAAAATCAACCCAGTTGAAGACATGCCTTATGATGAAAACGGTAACCCAGTTGACATCGTTCTGAACCCGCTGGGCGTACCATCACGTATGAACATCGGTCAGATTTTGGAAACCCACTTAGGGATGGCTGCGAAAGGTATTGGTGAAAAAATCAATGCTATGCTTAAACAGCAAGAAGAAGTTGCCAAACTGCGTGAGTTTATCCAAAAAGCGTACGATTTAGGTGATGATCCACGCCAGAAAGTTGACTTGAATACTTTCTCTGACGAAGAAGTTATGCGTTTGGCTGAGAACCTGAAAAAAGGTATGCCAATTGCGACACCAGTATTTGATGGTGCGAAAGAGAAAGAAATCAAAGAACTGCTGAAATTGGGTGGTCTGCCAACTTCAGGTCAGATTACATTATTCGATGGTCGTACTGGCGAGAAATTTGAGCGTCAAGTTACCGTTGGTTATATGTATATGCTGAAACTGAACCACTTGGTTGACGATAAGATGCACGCCCGTTCAACTGGTTCTTATAGCTTGGTTACTCAGCAACCGCTGGGTGGTAAAGCGCAGTTCGGTGGTCAGCGTTTCGGGGAGATGGAAGTGTGGGCACTGGAAGCATACGGTGCAGCCTATACTCTTCAAGAAATGCTTACAGTTAAATCGGATGACGTTAACGGCCGTACGAAGATGTATAAAAACATCGTCGATGGCAGCCATCAGATGGAACCTGGTATGCCGGAATCTTTCAACGTATTGCTGAAAGAAATTCGTTCTCTGGGTATCAACATCGAGCTGGAAGACGAGTAATTCGTTTTATGCCGAAAGGTTCGCCTTTCGGCACATGTAAGCACTGGGATTTGGGGAGAGTGTCTTTGAACACTCACCTGACAGGTCTAACTCCGACAGGAGCATTTTGTGAAAGACTTAATAAAGTTTCTGAAAGCGCAAACCAAGACCGAAGAGTTTGATGCTATCAAGATTGCTCTGGCATCACCTGATATGATCCGTTCATGGTCATTCGGTGAAGTTAAAAAGCCAGAAACCATTAACTACCGTACGTTCAAGCCTGAGCGTGACGGTCTTTTCTGTGCGCGTATTTTCGGGCCAGTAAAAGACTACGAATGTCTGTGCGGTAAGTACAAACGTTTAAAACACCGTGGTGTGATTTGTGAGAAGTGTGGCGTTGAAGTTACACAGACCAAAGTCCGTCGTGAGCGCATGGGGCACATTGAACTTGCTTCTCCGACTGCACATATTTGGTTCTTAAAATCACTGCCATCCCGTATCGGTTTACTGCTCGATATGCCACTGCGTGATATCGAACGCGTTCTGTACTTTGAATCATATGTTGTTGTTGAAGGCGGTATGACTAGCCTTGAGCGTGCACAGATTCTGACAGAAGAGCAATATTTAGATGCGTTGGAAGAGTTCGGTGACGAATTTGATGCGAAAATGGGTGCGGAAGCAATCCAAGGTCTGCTGAAAAACCTCGATCTTGAGAACGAGTGTGAAACCCTGCGCGAAGAGTTAAACGAAACTAACTCTGAAACTAAGCGTAAGAAGCTGACCAAACGTATCAAACTGCTGGAAGCATTTATCCAATCTGGTAACAAACCAGAGTGGATGATCTTAAACGTGCTGCCAGTATTACCACCGGATCTGCGTCCATTAGTTCCACTCGATGGTGGTCGTTTCGCAACATCAGATCTGAACGATCTGTATCGTCGCGTAATCAACCGTAATAACCGTCTGAAACGTCTTCTGGATCTGGCTGCGCCAGATATCATCGTACGTAACGAAAAACGTATGTTGCAAGAAGCCGTTGACGCCCTGTTAGATAACGGTCGTCGTGGTCGCGCAATCACAGGTTCTAACAAACGTCCTCTGAAATCTTTGGCAGATATGATCAAAGGTAAACAAGGTCGTTTCCGTCAGAACTTACTTGGTAAGCGTGTTGACTACTCAGGTCGTTCTGTTATCACCGTAGGTCCATACCTGCGTCTGCATCAGTGCGGTCTGCCGAAGAAAATGGCTCTTGAGTTATTCAAACCATTCATCTACGGCAAATTAGAATTACGTGGTCTGGCAACAACCATTAAAGCTGCGAAGAAAATGGTTGAGCGCGAAGAAGCGGTTGTTTGGGATATCTTGGATGAAGTTATCCGTGAACACCCAGTCATGCTGAACCGTGCACCAACACTTCACCGTCTGGGTATCCAAGCTTTCGAACCTATTCTTATCGAAGGTAAAGCTATCCAATTGCACCCACTCGTTTGTGCGGCATATAACGCCGACTTCGATGGTGACCAAATGGCGGTACACGTTCCTCTGACTTTGGAAGCTCAGTTAGAAGCACGTGCGTTGATGATGTCAACCAACAACATCCTGTCACCTGCAAGTGGTGAGCCTATCATCGTTCCTTCACAGGACGTTGTATTGGGTCTTTACTACATGACACGTGACTGCGTAAACGCGAAAGGCGAGGGCATGGTATTAGCCGGTCCTAAAGAAGCTGAGCGTGTTTACCGTTCAGGTCATGCGTCACTGCATGCCCGCGTTAAAGTCCGTATCACTGAAGAAGTAAAAGATTCGGAAGGTAACATCACAATCAACACTGGTTTAGTTGACACCACTGTTGGTCGTGCAATTTTATGGATGATCGTACCGAAAGGTCTGCCTTATGCTCTGGTAAACCAAGCGTTAGGTAAGAAAGCTATCTCCAAAATGCTGAACACCTGTTACCGTGTTCTGGGCCTGAAGCCTACGGTTATTTTTGCTGACCAAATCATGTATACCGGTTTTGCCTATGCGGCACGTTCTGGTGCATCAGTTGGTATCGACGATATGGTTATTCCAGAGAAAAAAGCTGGGATCATCGCCGAAGCAGAAGCTGAAGTTGCAGAAATTCAGGAACAGTTCCAGTCTGGTCTGGTAACAGCAGGCGAACGTTACAACAAAGTTATCGATATCTGGGCAGCAGCAAACGAACGTGTTGCTAAAGCGATGATGGAAAACTTGTCGACTGAAGCGGTTATTAACCGTGATGGCGTCGAAGAACAACAAGTTTCTTTCAACAGTATCTTTATGATGGCCGACTCCGGTGCTCGTGGTTCTGCAGCTCAGATTCGTCAGCTAGCAGGTATGCGTGGTCTGATGGCTAAGCCAGATGGCTCCATCATCGAAACACCAATCACGGCAAACTTCCGTGAAGGTCTGAACGTTCTTCAGTACTTTATCTCTACGCACGGTGCGCGTAAAGGTCTTGCCGATACCGCATTGAAAACAGCGAACTCCGGTTATCTGACTCGTCGTTTAGTTGACGTTGCACAGGACTTGGTTGTGACTGAAGACGACTGTGGAACTCATGAAGGTATCCTGATGACTCCGGTTATCGAGGGTGGCGACGTTAAAGAACCACTGCGTGAGCGTGTATTGGGTCGTGTGACTGCAGAAGATATCCTGATCCCAGGAACGGCAGACATTCTGGTTCCACGTAATACATTACTGCACGAAAAACTGTGTGACCTGTTAGAAGCTAACTCCGTCGACAGCGTTAAAGTTCGTTCAGTTGTAAGTTGTGAAACTGACTTCGGTGTGTGTGCTCACTGTTATGGTCGTGACCTTGCTCGTGGTCATATCATCAACAAAGGTGAAGCTATCGGGGTTATCGCGGCACAGTCAATCGGTGAGCCGGGTACACAGTTAACGATGCGTACGTTCCACATCGGGGGTGCGGCATCTCGTGCGGCGGCAGAATCTAGCATTCAAGTCCGTAACACAGGTACTCTGAAACTGGTTAACGCGAAATTCGTTACTAACACAGAAGGCAAACTGGTTATTACTTCACGTAATACTGAATTGCGTCTGGTTGATGAATTTGGCCGTACGAAAGAAAGCTATAAAGTCCCTTACGGTGCGCACTTGACGAAAGGCGATGGCGATGCAGTAACGGGCGGTGAAACTGTTGCGAACTGGGATCCACATACCATGCCAGTCGTCAGTGAAGTGTCTGGTTTCATCAGCTTCTCTGACATGCTTGATGGTCAAACAATGACACGTCAGACTGATGAATTAACCGGTCTGTCTTCAATCGTTGTTCTGGATACTGCGGAACGTACTAGTGGTGGTAAAGACCTACGTCCTGCATTGCGTGTAATTGACGCAAAAGGTAACGATGTTCTTATCCCTAACACAGACATGCCAACTCAGTACTTCTTACCGGGTAAAGCAATTGTTCAGTTAGACGATGGCGTTGCTATCAATGCGGGTGATACTTTAGCGCGTATTCCACAAGAATCTGTGGGTACTAAAGATATCACGGGTGGTCTGCCACGCGTAGCTGACTTGTTCGAAGCACGTCGTCCGAAAGAGCCTGCAATCTTGGCTGAAATCAGCGGTATTATCTCGTTTGGTAAAGAAACCAAAGGGAAACGTCGTCTGGTTATCACACCATTAGATGGTAGCGATCCGTACGAAGAGATGATCCCTAAATGGCGTCAGCTCAACGTGTTCGAAGGTGAGATCGTTGAACGCGGTGACGTAGTTTCGGATGGTCCAGAATCTCCACACGATATTCTGCGTCTGCGTGGTGTCCATGCTGTTACGCGTTATATCACGAACGAGGTTCAGGAAGTTTACCGCTTACAAGGCGTTAAGATTAACGATAAACACATTGAAGTTATCGTTCGTCAGATGCTGCGTAAAGTCACTATCGCGGATGCAGGAAGCTCTGAATTCCTCGAAGGTGAACAAGTCGAGTACTCACGTGTTAAAGTTTCGAATCGTAAACTGGAAACTGAAGGTAAAATTCCAGCTAACTTTGCTCGTGACCTGTTGGGTATTACTAAGGCATCTCTGGCAACAGAATCCTTTATCTCAGCAGCATCGTTCCAAGAAACGACGCGCGTACTGACTGAAGCTGCGGTTGCTGGTAAACGTGATGAATTACGTGGTCTGAAAGAAAACGTTATTGTTGGACGTCTGATCCCAGCAGGTACTGGTTTTGCGTATCACCAAGACCGTATCCGTCGCCGTCATCTGAACGATGTTGTGGAAGCACCACAAGTGAGTGCAGATGAAGCAACAGCGAACTTAGCTGAGCTGTTAAATGCAGGTTTCAGCAGTGACAATCAGAACTAATTTCTGATTTTACTGTAAAATTCCTGATTGAAGCCAGTGCCGAAAGGTACTGGCTTTTTTTATATCTAATGATTTTATCAATTAATTTTTCCTAATTAAAATCAATCAGCCCACCAATAAAGTCTTTTTATGGTGTTAGTTTATTTGAATACGTATTTCTATTTTTGAAATATATCGAGCACTAAAAAGAAGTAATAATAAATTGCTTGATTAAAAAGAAATGGTAATAAAAACAATAATAAAAAATTATTTTAAAAATATTTAATAGAAATAAATAAAAGGAATATGCGATGGATAAAGAAAAGACAAATGAACAGACCGATGCAAATCAAACCAACCTTTCGGATTATTATGGATTACTATCAAATTCATTAGGAGTAATGAATACATCTCAGATCGTGACGGGAAACGGGCAAATTGCATTAGACTTAGTTGTTGTTATTGATACGAGTGGTTCAATGTCTGATGAAGCTGGGGATTTAAGCAAACAGATTGATGCGACGATTGAGGCTGCATCAGCAAAGTGTCCATCCCACCTTCGGGCGACATTTTTAGGTATCGAAGGGACTTGGGCAAATACAAAGTTCGACCAATCTGCCAGTGAATATTTAATCAAAACAGGCGCGAACGAAAGGGACCTACAGGCTAGATTGCCGTTTAAAGAATCCGATGGGCGAGATCATGCTGGAAATAAAGAGGATTTATGTCGGGCGGTTATTGATATAAGTAAACATTTTGACTGGCGAGATGATGCGCGTAGAGCTATTTTTGTGTTGGGTGATGAAGGAATGGAGGGGGGCGGTGGAATTCTCACGCGTGCTGCTATCGCAAAAAATAACGAAGCCATATCCGTCGCTCAAGAAAGAGGAATTAAGGTGTATACCTACCAAGGCACACCGGATGATACCCCAACCAATTTAGATCGCTTTCCGACCTTGGTGGATAGAGATAACGTGACGCGAGAGTATGAACGACTAGCCAAAGAAACCGACGGACGCTCATACATTTATACCACTGGGATCGCAAATTTCTCGTTGGTTTTACAGGAAATATTGTGTGATAGCTTAACGCCACCAGTAAAACCGGATAGAAGGCTTTCAGAATGCGATTCTGTTTGTGAAAACTTGCCACTCATTATAAATACCGTGAATACATTGTCTGATATTATAAAAAAGACAATAGATTCTTGCTGCCCTGATCCCAAACATGATGACCCCTCAGACTGCCAGTGTAAACATTAGGATTGGTTAGCTAGAAAAAGTAAAAAGCGGGAATATTTCCCGCTTTAATTATTGAATGGTAAATATAGTAATTAGTAAAAAATACCAATAATTGCACAGTGAGCTACAAAACCAACCATGAGTGGTACCGCGGTTCGTTTCACGACATCAAACGGCTGCAATTTTGCGCCACTCGATACCGCAATAATAACCCCCGCAACAGGCGACATACCTCGACCCATGTGTGAGGCTTGTTGCATAGGTAAAATCATCGCAATTGGGTTAACGCCCATACTGTGAGCAATTTGTGGAATGAGTTCAACGAATGCTAAGAATGGCGCATTACCAGAGCCCATAATAATTGCGGCGGCTAAGGTCACTAAAGCGAATACAATCGCCATGGCAAATGGTGGTAAACCAACAGATTCAGCACCTAATATCAGTTGGTCAATAGCACCACTGACTTTGATACCATGAGCAAATACCCCAGCTGCAACCAGTAAGCCCACCACATTACTAAATGCGTGTCCCATTCCGTTTAAGAAGGTTTGGAACCCATTACAAACCAGTTTGAAGTTACGTACACGAAGAGTTTCAATCACCATACAGATTGCCATTGCAATCAGTACGATAGTCACGACATCTAAGTGAATACCGGAAAAGAACAAATTGGATGTTCCTACCGCCATAATAATGGGTAACATAGGGAGAAGTGCATAATACCCAGGAACTGACTTGGTCACTTTCTCTTTTTCATGAGACTGAATGGCTTTACCGATCTCGGGAACAAAGCCTTGCTTACGGTCACAGTGACGTTGCCAGAAAATATGGGTAATACCGACTACTAATACCGTAGCTAACGCTGCAGGGCCCTGATAGTAAAGCACATACTCAACGACAGACATGTCGACCGCTTTCGCACCACGAATAGCATCAATTGCGGTTGGTGTGTAGGCTACCCCAAGAGACGTTGCGATGACCCCAGCTGCAGAAGCAGGTGATAGACCTAAACCTATCATAATTGGGAACATGGTACCCATTAACAGTACGGCTAAGCCTGTCGCTGATGGAATAGCTAATTGCAAGATACTCGCCAGCAAGAAAGAGAAAAATAGCAATACGTAAGGTGAACGCATATTTTTCAGTGGCTTAGTTGCAACACGAACTACCGCTTCATTGGCACCGATATGGTCCATATAGTGCGCAAAGCCCATCAATGCCATGATCATTAAACCGAGATCCGCTGCACGGCTGCTGAATAAATCTCGCATGACTTCAAATGGGTCGAGCCAAGTGATACCGGTGGTGGCGACATTTTTAGGGAGGATAGGCCCCCAGCCAAGGGCTAGGGTGAATATCATCAATACTAAGCCAGCGATTAACAGTACTGGCTCAGCTTTGTATCCCTTCAAAATAAACCGCGCAACCAAAACAACGATAATCAGAACCGTTAGAATTGGGATCATGCTTTAGCTCCTGGTTTGAAGCGTTCTGCGGTGATTTGTACCACTTGTTTTAGTACATCGCTGGCGGCGTAAAGGGATTTCACTGGCAGGTATTCATAGATTGAATGGAAGTTATGTGCGCCTGTGAAGATATTAGGGCAAGGCAATCCATTTTGCGATAAAGCGGCTCCGTCATAGCCACCACGCATTGGGATCACTTTTGGCGTAATGCCACAAGCTTGATAGGCATCAACAGCGATATCGATTGGATAACGGTTGTCACCTTGTAGGCTATTGTAAACGTTAGAGTAGCGGTCTGATAGCTTACAAGCAACACTTTCGTTGCCCCAAAGGCTTTCGCAGCTCTCTGCTAATTGTTTTAAGAAAGCCATACGTTTGCGATAGCCGTCTTCGGTAAAATCACGCACATCCATTTTTAAAACAGTGCGAGCGCTGTTACCTGACATTTGTTTTACCCAGTAATAGCCTTCGCGTCCATCTGTATACTCAGGGGCTTCACCACCAGGTAACATGGCAATAAATTTTTGCGCCATTAATAATGAGTTAACCAGTTTGCCTTTTGCGGACATTGGGTGTGCTGATTTACCTGTAAAGATGATTTCGGCATCACCTGCATTCCAGTTTTCATAAACTAATTCACCAATACCACAGCAGTCGAGGGTATAGGCAAAATCAGCACCGAATTCTTTAACATCGAAAACTTTAGCGCCACGTAGCCCTTGCTCTTCATCCGGCACAAAACCAATTTTAATTGTGCCGTGTTTAATCTCTGGGTTCTGCTTAAAGTATTGCAGCATATCCATGATAGAGGCAATGGCGGCTTTATCGTCAGCGCCTAATAAGCTAGTTCCATCAGTGACAATGATGTCATCACCGATATAATTCACCAGTTCAGGGAACTCACTCTTACGTAGATAAATATTAAGCTCTTTATTCATACACAAATCTTCACCGGTATATGGCAAGATTTGTGCTTTAGTGTCATTGGTTTGTTCTGCACTGGTGTCTAAGTGGCCAAAGAAAGCAACCGTCGGCACATCATAATCAAGGTTAGATGGCAACGTTGCGGTGACAATGGCTGTGTCACGCAGTTTAATATCTTCAACGCCGAGAGCTTCTAGCTCTTGAACCAGCTGTTTTGCAAGGACGCGTTGTCCTTCTGAAGAAGGCATAATTCCTGCCGCGCCTTTTTCTCTATCAGTGGTGGTGTTAATTTTGGTGTAAGAAATAAACCGCTCAACAATATTCATTCTTTTATTCCCCAGCATCTTATAGAATGCGTTTTACATTAGTTATATCTGTGGCTGTAATTTCATTTCACAGTATTATTCTTTTATCACAACTAAAGATATTCTGAATATCAGACCTGTTGAATTTTTCTAAGAAATGCTAGTGAGAATATAAAATTGATAATTAATAGTGGCATTATTTGAATAATGAATTAGAATGGGCGACTTTACTCCTGCCTTATTCTTCTTATTAAATAACTTTGTTAAATTATTGATATTAAAGCGTGATAATCTTCTTTCACGATGTATATTTTATTTAACACTTCGTTTTAAAATTGACCTATCTTAAATTTAATTAATATATATCTTTGTTAGATAATTAAAATATAATTAACTCTAAAAATAAAAAATATTTTTATTGAAAAAATAATAGAAAACTAGATGGAATGAATGATTAAAGTCATATTTTGGCATTTTATTTTTTTCTTAATTTTAGATAATTGAATAATTTTTATAATTATCCTTATATTGATTAATTTTTACAGAATATAGGGTAGTGATAAAAATTTATCTTTTTGTATTGTTTCGGATTACCTGTTTTTTGCATTATTGAAAGTAAATGAAAATTCGATAAATGAGGTGAAAGCATCATTTTCATACAATTTACAAACATAATTTAGCTTTTGTGCTCATTATCTCTGAATTATTTATTTCTTTTATAAATCAATTTATTGTGTTTATTTTTAATAAGTTGGCACCATCTTTTTATTGTGCGTTAGTTGGCTTTTTCTTGGTATATTGCTCATTTTTTGTGATCTCTACTTGAATTTTGATATTTTCGATCACTTACTTTTTGATCTTATGTAAAAGTATAAATAATATGTATTAACCAAAAACGAAAGAAAACGTAAACGAAAAGAGGATGAAGCAATGACTGTTTCGCGCAGAACCTTTATAAAAGGATTAGCAGCCAGCGGTGCAGCAATGTCGGTTTCTAGTCCCATTTTAGCCAGTGATGGAAAACCTTCAAATATTAAGCCTTATCGGCCCGATGACGCCCCTAACTTATTGATAGTATTCCCCGATGAGATGCGTGCCCATGCCTTACAATTTATGGGAGAAGACCCGTCAATTACGCCCAATTTAAATAAGTTTGCGAAACAAGCGAAAGTGATGACGCAAATGGCATCTAATTACCCATTATGTTCTCCATTCCGAGGCATGTTTATGACAGGGCAATATCCTGTTCGTAACGGTATCACAGGCAACGCTCATGATTATGGCGGTAAGGTAGGGATTGATTTATCACCTTATGCCAATTGTTGGTCTGATGTTTTAAAATCATTGGATTACAGCACGGGGTATATTGGTAAATGGCATTTAGATGCACCATATGCCCCTTTTATTGAAAGCTATAACAACCCGATGGAAGGGCGTTATTGGAATGAATGGGCTGCTCCAAACCGCCGCCATGGCTTTGATTTTTGGTACTCCTATGGCACATATGACCTGCATATGAAACCAATGTATTGGGCCAATGATACGCCTCGTGAAAAACCTATTTATGTAGACCAATGGGGACCAGAGCACGAAGCGGATATGGCCATAAAATTCTTACAGAATAAAAATGGGCAGTTTCGTGATAATACCAAGCCATTTGCGCTGGTTGTTTCAATGAACCCTCCGCATTCACCGTATGACCAAGTTCCACAAAAGTATCTCGATGCCTATAAAGGAAAAACCTCGCAAGAGTTAAATACTCGACCAAATGTTAAATGGGATGTGGAATACCAAGAAGGTTATGGTCCTCAATATTTTAAAGAATATCTGGCGATGGTAAACGGTGTTGATGAACAATTTGGTCGTATTGTTGATGAGCTTGAAAAACAAGGGCTGGCGGATAATACATTGGTTGTTTTCTTCTCTGATCATGGCAGCTGTCTTGGTGCAAATGGCCAGCCGACAAAGAATAACCCATATGATGAATCGATGCGTGTTCCGATGATGTTTCGGTTACCGGGTAAAATTAAACCGGGGCAAGATGATGCATTAATGTCAGCACCTGATATCTACCCAACGATCCTAGGTTTATTAGGGTTAGAGCAATGGATCCCTGGCTCAGTTGAAGGAAGTAACTTAGCTGAACGCGTAGTCACTGGTGAGGGGGATGTCGCCAATTCTCAACTTTATTTATTTATACCGTATGGTGAACCTTCGTTTGGTAAACGTGGCGTGAGAACGAAAACGCATACATTGGTTATTGACCGCCAAGATGGACAACCGCTGAAATATACTCTTTATGATAATGTGAATGACCCTTATCAAATGAAAAATGTCGCAGACGAAAATGCGCCAATTATTGATAAATTAATTAAAGATGAGCTCATACCGTGGTTAGAGAAAACCGGTGATTCTTGGAGACCAACAGAATTTATTACAGCTACAACAAATAAATTAAATAAAAAAGCTTCAGCTTGTGAAGTTAAATAAATTATTTCTTAATTGCCGCCTAATAAATTAGGTGGCATTAACTAAAAATAATGAAAATATTATTCTCTAATAAAATAGGGAATCACTATCCTCGTGCTTAAATAGTACACAGCTTTGGAATAAAGATAATGAAAAAATTAATTATTGCTAGTGCAGTGTTATTTTCAATTTCATCACAATATGCTCTCGCAAATAACTATAAAACAACAATTGAATATCGTCATCAATATTTAGATGCGTCAGGAAAAAGTGGGGACAGAATTAAAGCTTTCTTGGATACAGGAAAGAATATTGGATTTGAACTTGATGCGCGTTATGGAAATAAAGATGGTGCCTATGACGCAATGAAAATTGATGGTTCTGAATTTTCAGCTTTTTATTATACGAAATTAAACCCAAATTTAGTGGGGCTTGTTGGTGCTTCTCTTGATTTTGATAAATTAGGTTTGGTTTATGTTCCTTATGTCCGTTTAAACTATACATTCGATAACGGTATTCGTTTGCAAGGCCGTTATAAATGGAAAGTATGGGATTATGGTCAAGCAGGGGAAAATGGCAGTAATTACCACTCTAAAATCCAAGAGTTTGATAGCTGGATAGGTTATAAATGGGGTAACTTAGACTTACAGTATCAGTTAGATTTAATGTGGGAAATGGCCGACAACGCTCAACCTCTTTATAATGATAAGAAATTCGATTATCAGCACAACGTTCGCCTTCGTTATGATATTAAAGCGGATGATGGTGCTTTATGGCGCCCATTTGTTGAAGTGGGTAATGTGAAAGAAAATAGATTTTCAAGTGACCGCCAAACACGCTTCCGTGTGGGTATTCAATATACTTGGTAATATCACTTTTTATTAAATATACATTTGCCCACGAGTGATCGTGGGTTTTTTATTGCCGGCTTGTAAAGAAGAGAGAAAAATAGAAGCAAGAAAAATGGCCAATAAATTGGCCAAAAAGAAAGTAATGAAATGACAACTTGAGCAATGGTAAATCGGGTCGTAATGGATTAAATCTTGAGTTGGATAACTTCACTTGCGGCTAATAAATAGGCTCCTGCCCCATAATCCATATTATGGTCATACTGGACATCTCGTGGGTTGAACGCTGGAAGCTGTACCCAACCTAGCATTCCATTGGGGTGAATACAGCTTTGTAGTGCACACCATGATTTTTCGAGTAAAGGCAGATAACGTGTCTCTTCCAGTAAACCTTGATTTAAGCCCCATGCTAAGCCATAGCTAAATAATGCAGTCGCACTACTTTCAGGGGCTGGGAAGCTTTGTGGGTCAAGTAAACTGGTACGCCAGAAACCATCATCTTGTTGGTATTGAATGACAGCTTCCATTAGTTCAACAAATAAATTCACATACTGCTGGCGGGCAGGGAAACCATCAGGTAAAGATTGTAAGATACGTGGGATAGATGCAATAACCCAACCAATACCTCGACTCCAAAATACTTTCTCACCATTTTTTTCACGCAATTCACCGCCTTTGCCATCTGGAATATAGCGATAATCACGATAAATTAAGCCAGTTTCAGGATCACGCAAATGGTCTACTGCATCCCAATAAGCGGTATGCATGTAGTCTAAGTAGCGACTGTCATTTGTTTGAGCTGATAAGGCAGCAAAAGCTGGGGGAGCCATGAAAAGTGCATCACACCACCACCAGTCTTCTCGACCTGGTTTTGGCTCAGCTAACATAAGGTTGAATGCGTTAATAGTGGGTTCAAGGACTTCTGGATGATCAAATTGTGAACTTACAGCTAAATAAGCTTGAGTACAGACATGGTCATCGGCAAAACGCGGGTTAGGTCCTGTACGAAATCCAGTATGTAATGTGTAATCCAATACACCAGTCAGATATTCGTTATCCTGTGTTGCTTGCCAAGCAGCGGCAACACAAGACCACAGAACACCACGTTCCCAATCCGTATCTTTAATAAAACGGGTTTTACCACTACGACGAAGTACACTGCGTACTTGGTTTTTTGATTGATAACGGTAAACCCGTTTCATGTCGTCTAAAACCGTATCGCGCTGTAATGGTTTTGGTAATGATGATTGTTCCATTATTTTCTCCAGATAGGTTAGCGAGCTAACCAGCCACCATCAACCGCAATGGTATAACCATTAATATAGTCGCTTGCTTTGGAGGCTAAAAAGACAGCTGGGCCTGCCAAATCCTCTGGTGTTCCCCAACGGCCTGCTGGAATACGCTCTAAGATAGCCGCATTGCGGTCTGCATCAGCGCGTAGTGCTGCTGTGTTGTCTGTTGCCATGTAACCTGGGGCGATTGCATTCACATTAATGTTGTATTGGGAAAGCTCAGTAGCGAGAGCACGAGTGAGCCCCATGACAGCGGACTTACTTGCCGTGTAAGATGGAACTCGAATACCACCTTGGAACGAGAGCATTGAAGCAATATTAATAATTTTACCGCCATTTCCTTGCTTCACGAATTGTCGTGCAACACGTTGAGATAAAAAGAATAGGGTTTTTTGATTAATATTAATCACATCGTCCCAATCTTTTTCACTAAATTCGAGTAAGTCTTCGCGACGAATAATACCCGCATTATTAATAAGGATATCAACATGGCCCATGGCAGATACGGCATCATCAACTAAAGTTTGCAGCCCATCTTGTTCCATTAAATTCATAATAATATAGTGAAACTTGCGGCCTAAAGCTTCGACCTGAGCACGTGTTTCAGGGGCATCTTGGACTCCAACTCCGACAATATCTGCGCCTGCTTGTGCCAAACCAATTGCCATTCCTTGACCTAAACCAGTATTACATCCAGTGACAATCGCGACTTTTCCAGTTAAATCAAATAAGTTCATATGTGCCTCACTTACGATGTGACGGTACAGCCACATCGTTTTTTATTTTGTTCAAAAAGATAAAGGGATTATTTCAGATCTTTCATGGCAACATGGTCCATGTCGTGGAACACCTGATTCTCTCCAACCATTCCCCATATAAATGTATAAGCAGCGGTTCCTACGCCTGAGTGAATCGACCAGCTCGGGCTAATAACGGCTTGTTCATTACGAACAACAATATGGCGGGTCTCCGAAGGCTCACCCATATAATGGAAAACAACGTTGTCTTCTTTCATATTGAAATATAAATAGACTTCCATACGGCGCTCATGGGTATGGCATGGCATGGTATTCCATAAGCTGCCAGGCTCGAGTACTGTCATACCCATTGATAATTGGCAGGTTGGTAAAATCGATGGGTGTAAGAACTTATAGATGGTACGAACGTTACAGTTCTCAACATTACCTAATTTTTCTGGCGAAGCTTGTTCGATAGTAATTTTGCGTGTTGGGTAAGTATGGTGTGCAGGTGCGCAGTTCATGTAGAAGCGTGCAGGAGTATTGGCATCGGCACTAATAAATTCGACAGATTTAGCGCCCATACCGATATAAATAGCTTCTTTTGGTGCGATGTCATAGGCTTCGCCATCAACGATAACTTGGCCCGCGCCCCCAATATTAATTGCACCCAGCTCACGACGCTCAAGAAAAAAATCAACGCCTAATGCTTTTCCTGCCATTAGCGCGAGTGGTTTTTGTGTTGGAACAATACCACCCACAATAATGCGGTCGATATGGCTATAAGTGAGATTCATTTCCCCTTCACGGAACAAATTCTCGATCAGGAACTGTTTGCGTAAGCCTTCAGTATCAAGTGTTTTTGCATGCTCACTGTGAATTGGTTGACGAATTTCCATTATAAATACCTCATAATTTACTGATAGGTAACCGGCCTTAATGGTCGGTATTCCCGAATACAGAGTGAACGTGTTCACCTCTGATGAATGTGTCTGTTAGATAAAAATTGTTATCAACAACAGCGAAATTAGCGTGTGCTCCAACTCGGATGTAGCCAAATTGGTCATCGATCCCAAGGTATTGGGCGGGAACCGAAGTGGCCATTTGTACTGCTTCCCACTCAGGAACATGCGCGAGTTGCACCATGTTGCGCAATGCGCTATCAAGGCTACATGTACTACCTGCAAGAGAGCCATCAGTCGTGCGGGCTTGTCCTTGAGTGACTTTTACTGTTTGCGCACCAAGGAGATAATCGCCATCCGGTAACCCTCCAGCTCGCATACAATCTGTAATTAAAGCGAGCTGCTGATAACCTTTCATTCGATAAGCTAGCTGCATCATGACGGGGTGAACATGAACGCCATCGGCAATCAGTTCCGCAAGGACATCGTGGTACAACACTGCGCCACAGCAACCGGGCTCTCTATGATGTAAACCCGTCATGCCGTTATAAAGATGTACGCCACAATCTGCACCATGTGAAAATGCGAGACTGGTTTGTATGAAATCAGCGGCAGTATGTGCAACACTGGTCTTAATACCGCGTTGTACTAACCAATCAATAGCCTCAATGGCACCTTCTGCTTCGGGGGCCACTGCAACCCGTAAAAGTGTGTGATTAGCACATTGCACAAGGTCTTCCAGCTCATGAATGGTGGGTGCTTTTAAGTACTTAACAGGATGTGAACCTCGATGACGTTCAGTGAAGTAAGGGCCTTCTAAAAAACTGCCGACTAACTGGGCTCCTGATGTTTGCGATTTGGCGATAAACTCACAGACTTGGGTGAGTGCACGTTTGATATCATCCATTGGTGCGGTGACGGTGGTTCCCACCCAAGCAACAACACCGGTTTTGGCTAATGCATCGGCTATGGTTTGCAACCCTTGTTGGCTTGCATCCATGATGTCTGCACCAGCACGCCCATGAATATGGATATCAACAAACCCCGGTAGTAAGGAGCGGCCTTCCAGGCGGATGACAGGGCAATGTTCGGGAGCGGTATCCGTAATTTCTTGTATAACACCGTTGCACACACGAACATACTGCTGATAACGAATTCCCTCAGGAGTAAAAGTACGATCCGCTAAAAGGGCATATTGCTGTTTCATAGGCCATCTTCTTCAAATTCAGTTTCTGACGTCATAGCCAGTTGCTGACGTAGGTCTTGAATACTGCGAGTCCCTATATCGTGTAAGATAGAAAGGAGTTCTTTTGCATCAACCCCTTCACGCTCGAATGCCGCATTAACGATCATCGGCAGGCTAACGCCAGCTACAACTTCAACGAATTGATTTTCCATCATAATTGCCATGGCGCGGTTACAAGGGGTTCCACCAGGAAGGTCGGTGAGAAAGAGCACTTGTTCACAATTCATAGCGTCCATTGCGGCTCGCATTTGTTGTTCTAATTCATCGGGAGAAAGGGTTTCAACAAAATCAATAAACACCATATTTTCCTGTTCACCTGCGATAGCCTTGACCGCAGAGGCCATGCCGCTCGCAAAATTAATGTGCCCAGAAACAATCAAACCAATCATTGATAACTCCTTGCTGGTGGGTAACTTAGCTACCCACCTAAAAACAATTTAATACGATCCTGTTACATCACACCGAGTACGTGGCCAATAACGCCGAAGGCTAAGACAGAGAAGATAAGAACGGGCGGTTTTGCCCAGAAACCAGTCCCTTTCACCATTTTGAACATCAAAAAGACGAGGCAAAGGGGGAGTAAGTTAGGCATGATTTTGTCGAACAAGGCGGTTTGTAGTTCAACCACCTTGCCGCCTACCTCAACAGCAGCGGTGGTTTGTACTTTTATGAAGGTGGCGGAAAGTGCCCCAATCACAAAAATCCCCATGATGTTGGCGGCTTTAGCGAGCTTTTCTGTTGCATCGCTCATATTAACCATTGCTGCGGTACCCGCGCGATACCCCATGAACATCAAGCCGAAATAGACAAAAAAGTGAACAATTTGGTACAAAAAGAAGAAAACAAATGGGCCGGCAATTGAGCCTTCCATTGCGATAGATGCACCTAATGCTAAAGTCAGCGGCATCAATGTCATATGGTCGATAGCATCGCCGATGCCACCTGTTGGCCCCATACCTGCCACTTTCATAACGTTGACAGTTGACGGCTTCTCTTTGTTTTCTTCCATGGCCACAGCTGTACCAAGTAAGAAAGTAAATAATTTTGGACTCGCATTGAAAAACTGTAAGTGATTTTTCAGTGCAGTTGCATAATCGCGTTTGTTATTACCATGAATTTTGCGTAGGGCTGGGATGATGGAGAATGCAAAGCCTCCCCCCTGCATACGTTCAAAGTTAAAGTTACCTTCCATAAATAGTCCACGAAAAGCACAACGCCATAGATCGCCTTTCGTGATGACTTTGCGGACAGTGGTATCTTGGTACTCATCAATGCCATCAACGTAGGATCCCACTGGTAAGTTTTTGGTTTCTACTGCTGTTTTGTTATCAGATACCATCTTCAAAATCCTCATTTTGTTGTGAGTTATTTTTATTGTTGTTACCGCTGAAGAAGTAATACAGTGCTGCCGCTGATGCGCCGAGTATTGCCACTGCCATAATTGGCAGCTTGAGATAAGTAGTCATGACGAAACCAACAAAGAACACACCAGCCACTTCTTTTGACCACATGATTTTTAACAGCATCGCGAAGCCAATTGCTGGAACCATTTTCGCGCCAATACCTAAGCCTTCGAGGAGTACTTTTGGTGTGTTTTCATCAATCCATTGTGCTGCGTGTTCACCGAAGTAAACGGTTACAAAAGCGACGATAGCGTAGAGCAAAGAACGAACGGTAATGGTGGCGACTAATAACCGGGAGATCCCCGCTGCATCTGCTTTTTCAGCGTAGCGGTCAGCTTTCCCCATGGTGAATGCGGTAATAGCAAAAAAGCCGATAATGATCATTTGCATGAGAACGGCAATTGGCATGCCGATTCCCATCGCTACTGCTGGTGATTGATTGGTCATAATGGCAAATGCAACAGCAGCGATAGTACCTAAGGTAACATCAGGCGGCTGAGCCCCTGCATTTGGAACAAGCCCAAGCCAAGCTAATTCTAATGTTGCACCCGCAATTAAACCGACTTGCATATCACCCATAATCAGGCCGACAACAGGCCCTGTGATCAGTGGGCGGTGGATATTGAGTGCAACGTCATACTTATCTATACCGCAAAAGAAGGCCCATAAAGCCACGAGAGAAGCTTCATAAATCATAATAGTTTTCCTTAAACGCCTTAATGTTAAGTTGTTATCTCAATCTGCTTATGCTGTTGCGAGAGTAAGAACATTAACGGGGGTTTGGTCTGGAGTATTTTGAATTGTGCAAGCTACCCCTTTGTCGACAAGCCGACGGAATGCCTCTAAGTCGCGTTCATCCACAGACACTGTTTTGGCAATTTGGCGTTTTCCTTCATGGAAGTGCATATTACCGACGTTGCAGTGAGTGATAGGAACGCCGCCTTCGACAAGACGAGCAACATCTGTTGGGTTATTGCAAAGAATAAAGATTTTTTGACGAGGAGATGCCTTGTGAATGACATCGATAGTTTTTTCGATAGAGAAAAATCGGACGGCATATTCTCCACCGGCAGAAGCTTTCATTCCTGCTTGCATAAACGCGGAGTTAGGGCCGTCCGCAGCATCATCATTAGCGACAAGAATTAAATTTGCTTCAGTGTGTTTACCCCAAGTGATTCGAATTTGCCCATGTAATAAACGCTCATCGATTCGGGTCCAGACAATATTTGGTGCGTGCATATAATTGCTCTCTTATTATTAGCTATATTTATCATTAAGAAGGCATGGTGCCATCTTCTTGATATGAGAACGGGTAAATAGTGACACCTTGAACAACTCGATTAATTTCTCCAGTTGGAGACGGGTTATCCGGTGTATTCCCCAGTGCAATGGAACTATGGAATGCAAAGGCTTGCGCTAACATTAAATAAGGGAAAAATAGTGCTGAGTCTGAGCATTTCTCCATTTTTTTAATATAAACAAAACTTTCTTCTATTTGTGTGTCATCAGAAGAGGAGGTGATCGCGATCACTTTCGCTGAAGCATTATCGTGAATTACCTCTCTTAATAAGTCAGTCTCATACTGTCTGGTGTACTTATCGTTTGATAGAAACAGCACAACTAACGTTTCTTTATTGACGATAGATTTCGGTCCATGGCGAAACCCTAAAGGCGTGTCAAAGTTAGCAACGACCTTACCAGCGGTTAATTCCAGCATTTTTAGGGCGGCTTCTTGTGCAAGGCCTTGTAGGCCCCCACTACCTAGATAAATGACTCGTTTAAACTTACCTGCATAATCTTCTCGGATACGGAGGTTAAATTGGGTATAACTGTCGTGATAATCTTGGAAATAAGGTTGAATTTCGTTCAAATAAAACGATTCTTTTAAGAAAATACACAGCGCAGCCATCATCATAGATGAAAAGCTTGATGTCATTGCTAATGAACGGTCATTTGACTCTTCTGGCATTAAAATAGCTAATGCATTGGTATTATTTTGGCAATAACGATATAGCTGTCCTTGCTCGTTACAGGTTAAAACTAAGTGGTAACATTGTGTTAGGCACTTTTCTGCTACATCCAGGGCGGCAACACTTTCAGGGCTATTACCAGAGCGAGCAAAAGAAATTAGTAGCGTTGGTACGTCTTCTGCTAAATATTCTTTTGGGTCGGCCACTAAATCCGTGGTGGCGATAGCATCAACTCGGCGTTTTAAATGACCAGTCAGAACGGGGGCAAGGGCGCGGCCTGCAAAAGCCGATGTTCCTGCTCCCGTCATGATAATACGTGCGTCCGATGCCTGAAGTACTTTAGCTAAAAATGTATCAATTTCAGCACGTTGTTCTTGTATTAGCTGGTTTGTTTTTTCCCAGCATTCAGGCTGTTGCTCAATCTCTTTTGCTGTCCAGAATGCGTTTAGCTTTTCGAGTTCAGGTGTTTGATAGCTTAAATATTCCATGTCAAACCTCAGTGACTAAATTTACATGCATCGGCATATACCGAAAGTACGTCGCGAATTTTTGCAAAAATAAAGGATTTCGCTGAGCCGTCGATCATGCCTTCTCTTAATTGTTGAAATTGATGTGGCATGTATTGGCTTAGAAGTGGTAACGGAATCGATTTTGAAGATAAGTTCGCCATCAGGGTGTCTATGGCTTGGTTAATCTCTTTATCAGGCCAGTAATAACGAATACGGTCACTAAAGCTATAAACGCGAGCAAAAGCTTGCTGCTGAGCATCACCATGGTAGTATTTTTGCCAAAATTCAGGCTCACGGCACATCAACTGTTCCATTTTCTCTTTTAAGTGAGAACACTGTTCTGTTGGGAACATTTCATTCTCAATTTCACACAGAGAATAGAGGGCTTCCCGCATAGCAAATGTTAAAGCAGGGCCAACTTTTAAAATGGCAAAATGGTCTTGCACTAGTTGCTTGTAAGCATCCGGTGTTTGGTAATCGGTTGAATGTGCTTCGAAAACGAGATGAGGGTAGTCATCAACCACTTGACTTAATGCTTGTGCTTTTTCAGGTTGATAGTCAATAACACCGGTATGGTCGAATTCCACACCAGGTTGAACGACGAGGCCAATAACACGTGCCCAGCAGTCACCGATGCCTGCTTTTTCGAATGCTTTCGCATGACAGTCTAAGGTTTTTCTTGCAGCTTGTGGGTCTGTGACCTCAACACCTTCAAGGGCTTCTGTTGCTCCACCAGGCACAGGAACTTCAGTACCAATAACATAGACGATATCGCTATAACCGAATTTTTCTTTGGCAGTTTTTTCTGCAATAACAGCAAGTCGGGCGGCCCGCTGTGCAACAATTTCATCAGTGAGTGGAACTGGGTCATCTGCACAGGACATACTGCAATCAAGGTGGATTTTTTTAAACCCTGCAGCAACATAGTGCTCAATCAGGACATCTGCATTATCCATGGCATCAGCGGCATTAAGCCCCTGCCAGCGATTTGGGCCTAAATGGTCTCCACCAAGAATTAATTTATTTAGAGGGAAATTGATTTTTTCTGCTTTTTCAATAACGTAGTTGAAGAAGTCAGCCGGAGTCATACCCGTATAGCCACCAAATTGGTCAACTTGGTTAGATGTGGCTTCAATTAAAAGAAAGGAATCATTATCCAGCGCTTGGTGCAGTGAAGCTTCAATAACAAATGGGTGGGCTGAGCAAACAGAATAAATGCCATTCTGTTTACCAAGTTTATTTTGCTGAACAATCTTTTCTAAAGGATGCATTAATACTAACTCCACAATCAACACGGTTGTATTGTTAATGGAGTTAGCGAATTATTGCTCTTTATCGACGATGATTACTTCAATTTTATGGTTTTTTAACTCTTGGATATATTCATCAGGGATCCCAGAGTCTGTCACCAAAACATCAATACCAGCGAATTCACGGATCATATGACAACTGCGCTTACCGAATTTCGTAGAATCAGCAACCGCAATAACTGTTTCCGAGATTTCACACATTAACCGGTTAAGGCTAGCTTCCTGTTCATTGTGTGTCGTGATACCAACGCGTAAATCGAACCCATCAACCCCAAGAAAAACCTTGTCAAAACGATAATTTCTGAGGCTGTTTTCTGCTTGTGAGCCAGAAAACGATAAAGCATTCTTGCGCAATGCGCCGCCAGTCATTAGTACATCAATGCCTGCAGCTGTAGCTAACTCCATTGCGACATCTAAACCGTTAGTCATGACAACAACGCTATCTCGCGACTTTAAGTGGGTCGCAATTTCTCGTGTCGTTGTCCCCGAGTCTAAAATTATTGTGTCGCCATCATTAATGAGCGCGGCGGCCGCTTTTCCTATTAATGTTTTTGTGCCCGCATTCTGCCCACGTTTTTCGTGGATGCTAAGTTCAGCAATAAACCCAGTATTTGGGATTGCTGCCCCATGGGAGCGGACGACATAACCATTTTTTTCAAGAAAGCTTAAATCGCTACGGATGGTGACACTTGAAACTTTAAATATTTCGGCTAAATCTTCGACCCGTGCTTTACCTTGTTGGTTAATCATGTCGAGGATTTCCATGCGCCGTTCAACAGCCGCTTTCACTTTCATCTCCTTACGAAACCAAATGAATTTTCTTTCATTTGATTTCGAATTAAGTTTACTACGCTAAAAAATACCGACAACGAAAAAAAACAAAACTTTTGATCTCTTTCACAAAGTTTCGATTTGTGTGTTGCTTGCTTACGGATATTTTCAAATTTTAAATATCATATCTTCGAATAGGAAAGTATCCAATCAATAAAGTAGCAATAATTGTACTTTTACTAAGCAACCCCTGTGTTTTGCATGAATATTAGCAATATTTGCAAAAAAATCGCTAAATATAAGCTCAAGAATTGGCATAAAGTGCGATGGCGATATTAGAAATTCGAAAGAAATAAAAATTTCTTTAAATCAAAAACAAAAATTAGTGGCTTAATGCGTGCTATTTGTGCTCTCTTCAATGCTTCTAACTCAAATTACAACCTTTCAAACTCTTTCATTTTTTAATTTTGTGATTTCAATCTCTTTTGATTTTTCGTGTTTTGCGTAATGCTATAAAAATAACCTGACTGTTTCGGATGAATTTAAATGCCTGCAAACCAACCTACTTATTTTCATATGATGGCGAAACCCACCAGCTATCGCTGCAATATTAAATGCGAATACTGTTTTTATCTTGAAAAAGAAAATGTATTTCACGAACAATCAGTGGAAGACCAACATGACGTTATGCCTGATAACGTGCTGCGTCGTTATATCAAAGACTATATCCAGTCTCATGCAGGTGAGCAGGTGGATTTCTCGTGGCAAGGTGGGGAGCCAACCCTTGCAGGGCTCGAATTTTTTGAGCGGGTTGTTAAGTACCAAAAGCAATATGCCCAAGGAAAAACCATCACGAATAGTGTGCAAACTAACGCTATTGCGATAAACCGGCAATGGGCGCAGTTTTTTGCAGACCATGGTTTTTTAATCGGTGTATCAATTGATGGCTTAGAAGCTGTTCATGATAAATACCGGATTTCCGTTAATGGTAATCCAACTTTTGAACGTGTAAAGAAAGCGATTCAGCTCCTGATTGAATATGGTGTTGAATTTAATACCTTAACCGTTGTTAATGACCAAAATTGGCGAAAAGGAAAAGAAACTTATCGAGCTTTGAAAGCATTGGGTTCCACTTTCTTTCAGTTTATCCCCATTGTTGAGGTAGATAGGCGCTTTCCTCATACCCAAGGTGGCCATTATGCCCCTGGGCCAAATGCAGTGATGGCTCCTTTTTCAGTACCCGCTGAGGGGTATGGGCAGTTTATGGCTGATGTTTTTGATGAATGGGTCCACCAAGGAGACATTGGCAAAATTTATATTCGTCTATTTGATAGCTTATTAGGCACTTGGATGGGCTATCCGGCATCAACCTGTGTGCAATCTAAAACGTGTGGACAAGCGCTGATTATTGAGTCGAATGGAGATGTCTATTCCTGTGACCACTATGTGTACCCAGCAAATCGGGTGGGTAACGTACAACAACATTCCCTTTCTCGTCTTGTTTCCTCTAAGCAGCAAATCCGTTTTGGGCAAAATAAATATGACAAGCTAACGAGTCTTTGCCAGCGCTGTGAGGTTCAAAGCCTTTGTTATGGCGGCTGTCCTAAGCACCGGATCACGGCGATAGAAGGTGAAAAATATCGCCATAACTATTTATGTCGTTCATATAAAAAGATTTTCCATCATACCGCTTTAGGCATGCAGTTAATGCGCCAAGCGATATCACGTGGCGCATTAGCCAGTGATGCACTTGGCGAAATACAGCACGCTTATAAGCAATAACAATATTATCTGGAGATATTTTTGTGAGATTACCTTCTATGAAGAAAAGCCTGTTAGCAGGGCTGATTGCAACCAGTAGTTTAGTGCCTCCAATTGCAGCGAATGCAGGTGGTACACCGGAAAAGCCGAATGTTTTACTGATTGTTATGGATGACTTAGGAACAGGACAGCTCGATTTTGTACTTGATAGCATTGATGTTAACGAACTTGCGAAGCGCCCGTCACCACAACGTTATCAGGGCGATATTAATAAGATGGTGGAAGCGGCAAAAATAGCGATGCCAAATGTCGCTGACATGGCGGCTGGCGGAATTAAGATGACCAATGCATTTGTGGCTCATCCTGTCTGTGGCCCATCACGAGCCGGTATTTTTACTGGCCGCTCTCCTGCAAGTTTTGGTACTTACAGTAACGATGATGCGATGTTAGGTATTCCACAAGATATCAAACTATTACCTGCATTATTCCAAGAAAATGGCTATGCCACCGCCAGTATTGGAAAGTGGCATAATGCGAAGGTATTGAAAAAACCTAAAATTGCAGCAGAAAAGCAAACTCGTGATTATCACGATAATATGATTTCAACACCGGAACCAGGTTTCGCGCCTCATGAAAGAGGTTTCGATTATGCATATAGTTTCTATGCATCAGGAGCGGCACTTTGGAACTCCCCCGCAATGTGGCGAAATGGTGAAAATGTGCCAGCTCCCGGCTATACCACACATTTGCTAACGGATGAAACCATTAAATTCATTGATGGGCACAAGGACAAACCTTTTTTTATCAACCTTTCATATAGTGTGCCGCACATTCCGTTAGAAGAAGCTTCTCCAGCGAAATATATGGATAAATTCAATACGGGTAATGTTGAAGCCGACAAATATTTTGCTGCGCTCAATGCCGCAGATGAGGGAATTGGTAAAATTATCAATACACTAAAGGAAAATGGTGAATTAGATAATACGTTAATCTTCTTTATTTCTGACAATGGCGCGGTGCATGAGTCGCCAATGCCAATGAATGCAATGGATAAAGGCTTTAAAGGGCAAATGTTTAATGGTGGTGTACGTGTTCCATTTGTCGCTTATTGGCCGGGGCATATTCCTGCGGGTAAACACAGTGATGCGATGGTTTCAGCGATTGATATCTTACCAACCGCATTACAAAGCGCAGGGATCACCATTCCCGATAGTATGAAGGTTGAAGGCAAAAACATTATGCCACTCTTAACGGGGAAAGCAGAAAAGTCGCCACATAATTATCTGTATTGGACAGGGCCAGGGACGAAACATTACAGCGAAGAAAACCAAGATTTTTGGCATGGCTACCATGAATGGATCACTTATCAACGCAAAGAAATTCCAAACAACCCTAATTTAGAAAAACTATCGAAAGGTTCATGGGCTATCCGTGATGGAGAGTGGGCTCTTTATTTTTATGATGATGGTTCTAACCAGCTCCAATTATTCAATGATAAACAAAACCCGGCCGAATCGAATAACTTAGCAGCTCAATATCCAGAAAAAGTGAAAGAGTTGAAATCGGCTTATTATCAATGGGTTAAAGATAAGCCAAAACCCGTTGTATGGGGACAAGATCGTTACCAAGTCCTGATTGAATCAGCAAAATAAATACAAAATTTTGTTTTAGCCTGAGCGCAAGGATGCGCCTGTTTGCATGATAGAGAAATACGTATGACAACACCTACTGAACGTCCAAAGCTGCCTTATGAACACCCAAATATAAAAATTTACCAGAAACTATTCAAAGAAAATATCATTCGAAGATTAATTAGAAAGTCAGCCTATCAATGTAACGATAACCACATCACCAAAGCCTTTCAAGATGAAAATCAATCACTTTCAGTTCTTTGCGAATTATTAGTTCGCTATACCACGGAAGCTTTTGTTCATTATCAAACATGGGGCTACTCTCACGCATATTACCCCGGTAGCCCAGGCCAGCAAACGGTACGGACAGATGCTCTAGAAGGGGTTAGTAGGGTACTGCCTTTGCTTGCTTCATGGCTAGTTCACAGCCAAAAAGCAATATTGAATGGAATAAATTTAGCATCAATTGACCTTTCTGACATTATCAAGAATGCATTTTTACATGGCACAGATCCCACTCATAAAGGCTATTGGGGAAGGCTTGAAAATTATGACCAAAAAATTTGTGAGTCTGCAGATTTAGCGCTGACTCTCTGGTTAAGTCGTGAGTGGGTATGGGAAAAATTGGATAAGTCCGCACAACAGAGGATCATTGCATGGTTCGAACAAGTTAATCACTGCGATATCGTAGACAACAACTGGCACCTGTTCCCGCTTACTGTGCAATTTGTGATCCGAGCACTCACTGGTCGAGATACTATTGCAACGTGGCGCTATGAAAGAGTGAAACAATTTTACGTGGGTGATGGTTGGTTTCGGGATGGCGCGAAAGGTAACTTTGACTACTACAATGCATGGGGGTTTTACTACTCATTATATTGGCTTAACCAGATATGCCCTGATTTTGATGAAGAATTCATTCGTAGTTCATTAAATCAGTTTAACCATCATTACCGATATTTTATGACACCTCAAGGCATCCCTTTTTTTGGTCGCAGTGCATGTTATCGCCTCGCAGTATCCGCGCCTTTATTGGCAGGCGTTGATTTGGGTGGGAACGCCGTGGGTGTGGGGGAAGCTAAAAACGCACTAGAAAGCACTTTGCGTTATTTTATTGGTCATGGTGCCTTAAAAGCAGGAGCGCCAACTCAAGGTTTATTTGGCTATGATGCACGCTTAGTTGATAACTATAGTGGCCCTGCGAGTAGTTTTTGGTCATTACGTGCGGTAGTCATTGCTCTATATTGCGGCAAGCGAATTCAACTTTGGGATAGCCCTCGCACTCCATTGCCAATTGAGTGTTCAGACTTTCATTTCGAAATACCGTCAATTTCGGCAACGGTTATTGGTGTGAAAGAAACACAAGAGGTTACCGTGATATTTCGTGAAGATTACCTCAAACAGCAATCCCCGTTGACGCGTCGCTTAGAGAAACAATTATGCTCTCAGAAAGTGATTGAAACGCTACTAGGCCAGTCAAGACGCCCTAAAAACAATCTGTTACGTAAGGGGGTGACCAGTTATAGCTCTAAAATGACTCACTACTTCTAGCCTCTCTTTCATTTGCTTTCAGTGCGAAAGGAATGGAAATGTGATTTAGATCTTTTACCTTTCTGATTCTTTCGTTTAATATTATTCGAAATCAATCGAAAGTTAAGAGGCGATTATGTACTTGGTATCTACCCGTAATATGTTGAACAAAGCCCAACTGGGTGGCTATGCGGTTCCCGCATTTAATATTCATAATTTAGAAACCATTCAAGTTGTCATGGAAACGGCCGCAGAAATGGCATCCCCCGTTATTTTAGCAGGCACACCAAGTACATTTTCTTATGCAGGAAGTGACTACTTGATTGCAATCTGCCAGCAAGCGGCTGAGCGTTATAAAGTTCCCGTGGCTTTGCATCTCGACCATCATGAAGATATCCCAGATATTTTCCAAAAAGTCTCCGCAGGTGTACGTTCTGCAATGATTGATGCTTCTCATTTTCCGTTTGAAGAAAATATTCAAATCGTTAAGCGGGTTGTTGATTTTTGCCATCAGTGGGACTGCACGGTTGAGGCTGAACTAGGGCGTTTAGGGGGGCAAGAAGATGACTTAGTTGTCGATGCAGCGGATGCGCTTTTCACTGACCCTGATGCTGCCGTAACTTTTATTCAAAGAACCGGTATTGATTCCTTGGCTGTTGCCATTGGAACCGCTCACGGCATGTACAAAAATGAGCCACACCTAGATTTCGCTAGACTAGACGCTATCCGTAAGAAAACGGATTTACCGTTAGTGCTTCATGGTGCTTCGGGGATCCCTGATGCGGATGTCAGGCATTGTATTGAGCTTGGAATTTGTAAAGTCAATGTCGCGACAGAGCTCAAAATCGCGTTCTCTGATGCAATTAAGCAGTATTTCATTGAAAACCCAGAAGCCACTGACCCTCGCCATTATCTGGTTCCAGGAAAGGCAGCGATGAAAGCGGTGGTGATGGATAAAATTCGTGTTTGCAAAAGTGATGGAACACTTTAATAAGCAAAACTATCTGGATTTGCTTGATATATAACCAAAATTTATTGCGGATGCCCTGCAATAACTCTTTTTGAAAATAAAAGGAATGTCATGAAACAAGTTGCTGTTTTGCTCGCGGATGGCTTTGAGGAAGGGGAAGCTGTCGTTTTCATTGATATCATGCGTCGGCTAGATATTCATGTTGATGTGCTATCTTGCATGGATACGCTTGTTTTAAATACGTATTTTGGCACTAAAATTAGTGCAGATTATCTTTTAGTCGATAAATTATCTCATACTTATGATGCAGTGATGATGCCAGGTGGGCCAAAAGGAACTGACCGTTTATATGCGAATGAAAAGGTGGTTGATTTTCTTCGCCGGCATATACATGAGGATAAATATATTTGTGCGCTATGTTCTTCTGGTGCGAAGGTGCTAGCCGCCCATGGCTTACTGGAAGGGCGGCATTATAGTACCGGGGACAAACTCGCTGAGAAGTTTGATGATGGTATTTATGTTGACCAAGATGTTGTTGTTGACGGGAAATTTATCAGTGCAAAAGGGCTCGGTGTGAGTTTTGAATTTGCATTTACCGTCGCAAAATATTTACTGGCTGACAATATTGATAAAGTGGATTGGCAAGCTAAGCATATTTATTTTAAACATTGGCCACTTCCTTATCTATAACGTTTATTGCTGACTAAGCGTTTTTTATCTTGATCACCGATAAAAATAAAGCGGGAATAATATTTTTTCCCGCTTTATTAATATTAGATAGCAGAATAATGATCAAAAATCAGAGTTAATAGTGTATGAAGCTAGTTCTCATCATGATAAGAATTAATTGTAATTTATCAATATCATAACAGCTGGATTTAAATTAGAAATTTTCCGTTATAAATATTAAGCTGGTCAGGTACATAATCGCCGGTAAGGAATGAATATGCGGAATATTGCTATTACAAAAAATAATATTATTTCTGGTTTTCAATGGTTCTTTTTTATCTTTTGTAATACGGTTGTTATTCCTCCGACGTTACAGTCCGCTTTTCATTTATCACCACAAACCACATTTGTTATTACCCAGTATGCTTTCTTATTAACAGCTCTGGCTTGTTTATTGCAAGCATTCTTAGGGCACAAGCGCTCAGTAATGGAAGGACCGACAGGGTTGTGGTGGGCAACAATTTTAACTGTCACATTATCAGAATCGATGCAAGGAACTCCCCTTGGCACTATCGGCTGGAGTTTAGCTATTGGTATTTTCTTGTCTGGGGTCGTGACTATTCTTATTGGTTTGAGTGGATTGGGCGGTTGGTTGGCGAGTTTGTTTAAACCGGGTGTTTTAGTCGTATTTATGTTTTTGCTTGGCGCCCAGTTAGTAACTATTTTCTTAAAAGGAATGCTAGGACTACCATTTGGTGTCGGAGGCGAAAATATCACGGTCAATTACCCTGTCTTCTTTTTAGCGCTTGCGGTACTGATATTTGTCATCGGGATGATTATTTATTTACCCATGAGCATCAGTAAATATGCGTTATTAATTGGGACAATTATCGGGTGGGTTGCTTATAGTGGGCTATTTGGCAGCGCAATATCCCCTGTTTCATCAGGGGAATGGATGCTATTTCCATTAGGTCGCTCCGATGAAGTCAATATGAGTATTGTATTGACGGCTATTTTGGCGGGGATATTAAATACATCAAATACATTTGGAGCGATGCGAGGAACTGATGTGTTTTACCCCGATTCATTGCCGACGAAGTCCCTATATCGACGTAGTTTTATGATGTCAGGGTTCGTCACGATATTAGCCGCGCCAATAGGGGTCGTGCCTTTTTCACCGTTTGTTTCATCCATTGGTTTAATTACCCAAACAAAAGATAGTTCACGTACCTCTTTTAGTATTGGCAGCCTTATTTTCTTATGTGTGGGGGGCGTTGCAGTATTGACCCAATTTTTTCGCTCTTTACCGTTAGCCATTGGCAGCGCGGTCATGTTGGCGACTTATCTGCCTCTATTGTTTTCTTCATTTTCGTTTCTGGCAGATATGAAGCTGAATGCACGTAATATTTATCGCCTTGCTCTACCTATTTTTATTGGTATCTTCTTGATGTCAGCACCTGCTGCGGTATTAAGTTCTTTGCCAACAATGTTTAGTTCTTTACTGGGTAATGGGCTGCTAATGGGCATTATCTTGGCACTTATTTTAGAAAATACGATCAAGTGGGATAACATTGCTTAATATTTTGATAAAAAAAGCAAAGATGAAGAAAAATCTTTGCTAGAAAAGAAATAAAAAGGGATATGGTTTCATTTAGGCGTTTATTTTTTAGTATAAACCCAATTTTTTATATCAATAGGCTTAGTGATAATTTTGTTATCAATCAAAAATTGTTGAGTTTGCTTTAACTTACGGATGTCATTATCAGTAATATTAACGGAATAGCGTTTAGAAAAACTATCTATACTATGAAAATCATGTATTTTTTTAATGATTTCAACATTAGTATCGCTTTCTTTAGCAAGTAAAATTTCTGCCTGATCGGGATTATTTTGCGCATATTTACTTGCTTTTAATAAAGCAATATTCATTGCTTTAATCACATTCTCATTTTGATTTATGAATGCTTCTCGCCCTACGATAACAGAAATACCTGAGAGTTCAGGTTCAGTACGGGTTGAATAAAGTGTTGTAATAGTTGGGGATTTATTTTCTAAACGGGCGGTACTTTGCTCAGTCCATACCATCGCATCAATTGCTCCGTTTAATAATGCGGATTCAGCATCATTTGTCATTTGAATAATATTGAAGTCAGATAATTTATACCCTTGTTGTTCAATAAATAGCGTGAAATACCGTTGCATATACGTTCCTCGTGGTAATGCAACTTTCTTGCCTTTAAGGTCAGCTAATGAGTGAATATTGCTATCTTTTCTTACTGCGATATTGGCATTGATGGAAGAATCCTCTGACATGATTAATTTTAAGGGGACACCTCTCGATGTGGCTATAATTCCTGGAAAATCAGCATAAACAGCAATATCAATGGCATTTGTCGCTAGGCCTTCATTGACGGCAGGCCCTGCTCCTGCAAAACCAGAAATGGAATATTGGTAATCAACTTTTTGTAGCTCTTCTTCAAGATATCCTAGCTGTTTTGCTAAACCGAGCAAACCACTTAAACGACCATTATTATCTGCTGTGCCAATACGAACAATTTTTTCATTATTTTTACTGTCAGGTAGCCTTTCATCCCCACAACCAACTAGAATGAACGAAATTAATACTATAATAGGAAATTTGATATAATTTAATAATACCATGATATGTTCCTTCTAGATTTCATATTCACTTGCAAAAAGTTCTGCAGAATTATCGAAAAATTCTTGAAGAATAATTCTTTTATAATATGCAAAATCAGAACTGCCTCGATTTCGTGGATAAGGAAGATTAATATCAATTATTTTTTTTATGTTTCCAGGACGGGATGACATTATAATTACTCGATTTCCCAAATATATTGCCTCTTCAATATCATGAGTAACTAAAATCATCGTCAGTTGCTTTTCTTGTTTGATAGATAAAATCTCTCGTTGCATCTCAATTTTGGTTAAAGCATCAAGTGCGCCAAGCGGTTCATCCAATAACAATAGTTCAGGTTGGGTGATTATGGTACGGGCAATTGCTGCACGTTGTGCCATTCCACCTGAGAGTTGTTTGGGATAAGCATTAGCAAACTCAGTCAAGTTTACGAGTTTTAAATAATTTTCAACTAGAATTTTCTTCGTTTTTTTATCTATATGGTCTAATCCGAAAGCGATATTATCGGCAATTGTTAACCAAGGTAGAAGCCTATTTTCTTGAAAAATCATTCCTCTTTCTATATTTGGTTTGGTTATCTCTTTATTTTTAAATAGTACACTTCCACTATTGAATTGGTTTAAGCCTGCAATTATGCGTAGTAAAGTACTTTTCCCACAACCACTATGGCCAACGATAGCAACAAATTCACCTTTTTGAACTTGAAGGTTAATATCTTCTAAAACAGGAAGTAACTTATTATTGATAGTGAAGTTTTTAAATCCATTTTTGATTGATAGCATATCTATCTCCTTTCTGTTCTTAACCATGGCAGCAGGTAATAAGATATAATTAATAAAATCTTATCTAATAATAAACCGACTATACCGATAACAAGAATACCCACTATAACGACTGGGGAATCTAGCATAATCCGGGCATCATTGATGCGATAGCCAATACCCGAGTTAGCTGCGATCATTTCTGCTGCAACAACTGTTGCCCAAGATAACCCCATTGCAAGCCTTAAACCTGTAAATAGGTTGGGAAGTAGTGATGGAATATAAATTTTTCGTAATTTTTGCCAAATATTGAATTGATAAAGATTACCTAATTCAATATAAGTCATAGGTGTCGTTTGTATTCCATTGATAGTACTTAGTAAGATAGGGAAAAAGGCACTTTTTATAATAAGAATAATTTTAGTTACTTCACCAATTCCAAACCATAAAATTAATAATGGTATCCATGCTAGTGGAGGAATTTGACGTATAGCATTTAATGTTAGGTTGAAAATTTGGTTTGTTCGTAGCGACAATGCCATGATAATACCAAGAAAAAAAGCAAAAATAGCAGCGATAACAAAGGCTATTAATACTCGGGATAAACTAATTGATAAATCTTGCCATAATTGCCCAGAATATAGCTGGAAATTCAAAGAATGCCATGCTTGTGGAATAGATGGAAAAATAACAGGGGAAACACCTCCAATTGTTGTTGTAATATACCAAGTTGTAAAAATAATAACTGGAAGTAGAAGCAAGAAAAAACTGTTTTTCAACATGATATATAAGCCTCAATTTATTTTGTCGAAATATTGATTGAGGAAACTCACATATGTTGTTGTATCCTGTAATCCAACGAGTTTATCCACTAATTTCCCATTATTTGAAATTGCAATAATAGGTATGCTTCTAAGTGAATACTTTTGAAGGATTTCAACAGAATTATCTACAGAGAGATAATTGATTTTATTTATTGAGTAACGTTTTACTAATGAAGGCAATAACTCACTCAATACTTTACATTTATTGCACCAACTAGCACCGAAGAATATCAAATTATTTTTATTTTCATTAATAATTGAGTCGAATGTTTCACTATCTATTTCATATATGTTATCGGAAAAGAAAAAGGTATCAGATTTCTTAGAGGGATGATTATCTCTAGTTCGAGCAATACATAAGATATCATCATCTGAAATTTTATGTTTTATTATTCCTTCGATATACACTCCTGTAATTGTATCTTTAGGAGCTGCATTTGGTAATCGGAATTGAGAGACATCCATAGGTGCTATGCTATTTTCTTCAGGTATATCTAATTGAGGGATCCAATCATAAGGGATTCTATAAGCACGATAGATCATATTATTGCGTTTTTTTCCTTCTCGCCAGTAAGGCGAGACATATTCCCACACAATCTCATGTTCAGCTGTTATTTCAATCAATCGCCCATTTGAGCCTTCGGTAATTAAAGTATTACCATTTGGTAGACGCTGAGCGCTACTTACATATGGGCTATAGAATCGACTTGAATCCATGGGAGCGGCAAAGCCTAGTTTTTCTGCATCATGTTGCCAAATAATTTCGAGAGTAACTGGGGTTATTTCTAATACTCGAGAACTATCTCGCCAAGCATTTTTTAAGCCATATACAGATGAAGGGTTTGGTGCTCCATAACCTGCCCAGCCGCCATTATCAAAAATTAATAGATTTCCTGCGCCTGGAAGGCCATGAGGTATAATATGAGCATGATGAGGTCCGATAATCCAACCAAGATGATGAACTTGTTTGTTGTTATAATCGGGCCCTAATTGCCAAACTATTTTTCCAGTTTTCCGGCTCGTTATTCCGATTATATTTGCTTCTCTAGAATCCCAAATAATATTATCAGGATGAAAACGTTCGTCTCCATTATCATAATGTAGATTTGGTCCTATACGAGACATGGTATTAATATGTAGATAATCTCCCATGCCTCCACCGGCACTACGCATATTTGGGTCACGATATAAAACATTTCTAGCTTCTTCGCTGAAATTTAATTCTGAAAAGTGATCGCTAAATGCCCATTGCCAGATAATATTACCTTGCCAATCTACTTCGATAAAAATATCATCAAGTAGCCATTTATCTGATATTTCAGGTTTGTAAATATTCTTATGGCATAGTATTAGAGTATTTCCGCTATGGGTTTGTGATGTTAATGTAGGAGAATAATAACCAACAGGGTTACCATCACGTTGAAAATCATGATGTTGTCTTGCCATCCATATTATTTCTTGATTGGGATCTTGTATTTTTTCTAATTTATTGAATGACCATATAATGTTACCATCCCAATCAAATTGAACTAAATCAACTTGATCTTGAACACCATATTTAGGTGATCGCAAACCATGACTACCAAATAAATATCCACCAGGTAAAATTTTATTAGGAAAACCATCAACTCCTTGCCATAAATGCACTTCTCGGCCATTCATATCAATTAATAGCGCACCTTTTCCAGGTGCGTTAAAAAGGGTATAACCACTAAATGTTTTTTCTTTATTGAAAATAGTAGTTCCTGAAGGATAAATACTTGGGTGTCCCATATTAAATATTCCTATAGTAAATTTTTTCTATGTGGAATAATGGTGTAAAGGTAATGGGTTTTGAAATATCTTTTATTATGGTGTTATAACTTAATAGAAAAATAAAGTAATGTTCTATTAAGTGTTTATATTTATAATATTAAGTAATAAGAATATAATACGTAATTAATACAAAAAGTTAAAAATATGATTGATTTTTTCCTAGTGATGGCAATGAGTATTGCTCATATTTTATGATTAGTAGCACAGTATGAATGATATTAAACTATATATGAATTCATTTACTGATCGTTACTTGCGGGCTAACATCGCGTTAGCCCGCAAAATTTAACGGCCTAAATAGCTATCCCAATCTTTCCAAACGGGCTGTAAACCGGCTTGCACAAGGGCATGTGCGACTTGTGTGGCACTGCGGTTATCATTTGGGGAAAACTGTTCTAGCTCTTCTTTGGTATCTGCATATCCACCCGGCTGGGTTTTCGAACCCGCACTGACGTTATTAATTGCCAATGGCACGACGTGATCACGGAAATAAGGCGATTCACGGGTTGAGAGGGAAAGCTCAACATTCGGTGCGAGTAAGCGAAAAGCACAAATTAATTGCACTAATTCTGCCTCACTCATCAGTGATGCCGGTTCAACGCCACCCGCACAAGGGCGTAAGCGAGGAAAAGAGATAGAATAACGACTTTGCCAATAGTATTGCTGTAAGTACAACAAATGTTCTGCAACCATATAGCAATCGGTACGCCAACTGTTTGATAAACCAATTAACGCGCCAAGGCCGATTTTATCTATACCTGCTTCCCCTAAACGCTCAGGAGTGGCTAGGCGCCAGTGAAAATCCTGCTTTTTGCCTTTGAGATGATGTAGCTGATACGTGGGCTCATGGTAGGTTTCTTGATAGACCATCACACCATCTAACCCCAACGTTTTCAACTCCTTATATTCCTCTGTGCTTAATGGCTGCACTTCCATCATTAAGGAACTGAAATAAGGGCGAATGATGGGGAGTGTGTGACGGAAATAGTCCATACCCACTTTACTTTGGTGTTCCCCAGTGACCAGCAATAAGCTATCAAAACCAATTTTGCGAATGGTTTCGCACTCATTAATGATTTCATCGTCACTTAGGGTTTTACGTTTAATTTTATTACTCATCGAAAAACCGCAATAAGTACAATCGTTTGCGCATAGGTTCGATAAATAAAGTGGCACGTAAAACCCAACTGCATGGCCAAAGCGCTGGCGGGTGAGTTTCTGAGCCTTTTGTGCCATTAGTTCAATATAGGGGCGAGCAGCAGGGGAAAGCAGCGCCATAAAATCATCGAGTGTGAGTATGTCTGCCGCTAAAGCGTGTTCCACATCGACAGCGGTTTTACTGTTTATCCGCAGTGTCGTATCGTCCCAATCCAGCGCTTGTAAGCGTTCTTGGAAACTTGGGGTCATGATAAGGTCCCTAAGAAACTGGTCAACGGGCTTGATGCTTGCGCCTGTTGCTTCGGTGCAGCTAACCCACTTTGATAGGCCAATTCAGCGGCTTCGACAGCCAGTTTAAACGCTTTTGCCATAAGTACCGGTTGCTTAGCTACCGCGATTGCGGTATTGACTAAAACGGCATCAGCACCCATTTCGATCGCTTCTGCCGCATGGCTTGGTGCACCAATTCCTGCATCTACGACGACAGGGACAGAAGCTTGTTCAATAATGATACGAAGCATTTCTTTGGTTGCTAAGCCTTTGTTTGTGCCTATCGGTGCGCCTAATGGCATCACAGCGGCACAGCCAACTTCTTCTAAACGACGGCATAACACTGGGTCTGCGCTGCAGTAAGGCAATACAACGAATCCCTCTTTAACGAGCTGCTCCGCGGCAAGCAATGTCTCGATAGGATCGGGTAGCAAATAACGCATATCTGGATGAATTTCGAGTTTGACCCAATTGGTACCGAGGGCTTCTCGAGCTAGGCGCGCGGCAAACACCGCCTCTTGGGCATTTTTCGCACCAGAGGTATTCGGTAATAGTTTCACACCCAGTTCTTGCAGAGGTTGTAGAATGCCATCATCTTGCCCACGTAAGTCAATACGCTTCATTGCCATTGTCACCAATTGACTGCCTGAGGCCGCAATGGCGTCTTGCATTAGGTTGGCGCTGGCAAATTTACCTGTTCCAGTAAACAGGCGTGAGTGAAAAGTTAAATCTGCGATTTTTAACATTATTAGCCCCCAGCGATAGCTTGAAATAACAAGATATTGTCTTGGTCATTAATGAGATGCGAATCCCACTGACTTTTAGGAATGATCACTTGGTTGATAGCAAGTGCAGTTCCCACTATTGGGCGGTTGAGAGTGGAAAATAATTGATTAACCGTCAGTGGGGCGTCGAATTCCATAGGTTGGTCGTTAATTATGATATGCATGTTTCTTCCCGACAGATTGGGCATTGCAATGACGGCGTTAATTGCAATGTATTCCATTGTTGTTGTTTTCCATCGAACAAACGCAATTTACCACTCAGTGAAGAGGGAAGGCCGACAAGTAATTTAATGGCTTCCAGTGCTTGCAGCGTGCCGATGATCCCAACTACAGGCCCTAATACCCCAGCAGTGCGGCAGTTGCGCTCAGGTTCATCTTGGTCTGGATATAAACAGGCATAGCAACCGGTGCTAAATGGCGGTTCAAGAACCATTAATTGGCCGCCAAACCCAACCGCACTACCGCTAACTAAGGTTGTATTGGTCATGACACAAGCGGCATTAACTGCGTGACGAGTGGCCATGTTATCGCAGCAATCAAGCACTAAATCGACTTGCTCAGCTAAAGGAATTAAAGTCTTAACATCCAACTTTTGTGCGACAACATGGGTTCTTACCAACGGATTGAGCTGATGCAGTCTATCTGCGGCCAGCTGGGCTTTTGGCTGGCCGATATCATCAGTATCATAAAGCACCTGCCGTTGTAAGTTAGAAACATGTAAATCATCGTGATCGGCTAGCCACAATTCGCCGACACCAGCCCCCGTTAAATAAAGGGACGCGGGAGAGCCTAAGCCCCCTAAGCCAACAATGAGGACTTTGCTATTTTTCAGTTTTTGTTGCCCCTCGGGACTGATATCTTCGAGTAGTAGCTGGCGGCTGTAACGCATGAATTCTTGGTCACTTAACATGAATGAATTCCTTAAATCATCACTAACCCTGTTTTATGATGATAAAGCAGGGCGAGTTATGTGATTAAAAATTGGCTAGTTGGCAGTATTGCGCTCAATTAAATTCAGCAAGGTTTCTGTTGCAGCTAGCCAATCATCTGCTTTGGTAATCGCACTGACCAGCGCGATGCTGCCTACTCCAGTTGCTAGCACGGCAGGGACTTTATCAATAGAAATCCCACCAATGGCGACCGTTGGGTAATCAGGCGTTGCTTCCACCATGGCTTTAAGTGTTTCTAAACCCTGAGGCGAAGATGGCATCTCTTTCGTTTGTGTTGGAAAGATATGCCCCATAGCAATGTAAGAAGGACGCACGGATTTTGCGATAGCCAGTTCATGCTCATCGTGCGTTGATATTCCTAACCGTAGCCCAGCTTGGTGTATTGCCAGTAAGTCGGTCGTTTCCAAATCTTCTTGGCCCAAATGTACGCCATAGGCACCGAACTCAACGGCTAAGCGCCAGTAATCGTTAATGAATAAACGTGCATTATGTTTTTTACCCAAAGCGATGGCTTTTTGAATATCATCACGCACATCTGCGTCAGATTTGTCTTTGATACGCAATTGGATTGTGGAAACACCTGCATCAAGCAAACGTTCAATCCATTCAACGGAATCCACAACGGGGTAAAGCCCAAGGTGTTGTTCGGTCTCTGGAAAGGGTGATGTTGGCGTTATAATAGCATTAGGCATTTTCATTCACCTCTGCATTCACAATTTCAGCTCCGTGATAGAGCTCGCTGCCATGGGCACGAAAGGCCTCAGACATCTGTTCCATACCTGCTTCTTTTTCGTTTGCTTCTTTTTGGGCTGCGTAATCACGGACTTCTTGGGAAATCTTCATCGAACAGAATTTTGGTCCGCACATTGAGCAGAAATGGGCAATTTTTCCAGAAGCTTGTGGCAAGGTTTCATCGTGATATTTGCGAGCAGTTTCAGGGTCTAATGCCAAGTTAAATTGGTCTTCCCAACGGAATTCAAAACGGGCTTTGGACATGGCATTATCACGAATTTGCGCACCGGGGTGGCCTTTAGCAAGGTCAGCGGCGTGAGCTGCGATCTTATAAGTGATTAGCCCTTGTTTAACATCGTCTTTATTTGGTAAGCCTAAATGCTCTTTCGGGGTGACGTAGCACAGCATTGCACAACCAAACCAGCCGATCATGGCGGCACCAATACCAGAGGTAAAGTGGTCGTAACCCGGTGCAATATCGGTAGTGAGTGGACCTAAGGTATAAAAAGGCGCTTCATGGCAGTGCTCGAGTTCTTCCGTCATATTACGGCGGATCATCTGCATTGGCACGTGACCAGGGCCTTCGATCATCACTTGGACATCATATTCCCATGCAATTTTGGTTAACTCGCCAAGGGTATGGAGCTCAGCAAATTGTGCTTGGTCGTTGGCGTCTTGGATTGAACCTGGGCGCAGGCCATCTCCTAATGACAAGGAAACGTCGTAAGCGGCACAAATTTCACAAATTTCACGGAAGTTTTCATATAAAAAGTTTTCTTGGTGATGAGATAAACACCATTTTGCCATGATGGAACCACCGCGAGAGACGATCCCCGTTAGGCGTTTGGCGGTCATTGGCACATAACGTAATAATACGCCAGCGTGGATAGTGAAGTAGTCGACGCCTTGCTCTGCTTGCTCTAATAATGTGTCACGGAACATTTCCCACGTAAGATTTTCAGCGACACCGTTCACTTTCTCGAGCGCTTGGTAGATAGGTACTGTTCCAATCGGCACAGGGCTATTACGTAAAATCCATTCGCGAGTTTCGTGAATATAACGGCCAGTGGATAAATCCATGACCGTATCTGCGCCCCAACGCGTCGACCAAATCAGTTTTTCCACTTCCTCTTCAATGGATGAGGTGACCGATGAATTACCAATGTTGGCATTCACTTTAACCAAGAAATTGCGACCAATAATCATCGGCTCCGATTCGGGATGGTTGATATTGGCTGGGATGATGGCACGACCCGCTGCCACTTCTTGGCGAACAAATTCAGGGGTAATATTTTCCGGTAAATTTGCGCCAAAGCCTTGCCCTGGGTGTTGTTGTAATAAAACTTCGCCACGAATGCGTTCACGCCCCATATTTTCACGGATTGCAATAAACTCCATCTCAGGGGTTACGATACCTTTTCGTGCATAGTGTAATTGGGTAACACACTTGTTAGTTTGGGCTTTTAATGGGTGGGGGCGGTTGTTAAAGCGCAGATGGTCAAGGCCTGCATCAGCGAGACGCTGTTGGGTAAAATCGGAACTTAAATTTTCGACAGGTTCGGTATCAGCACGTTCACTTATCCATGGCGCACGAATTTTTTTAAGGCCTTTATGGACATTTAATTCAGAAACTGGGTCGCCGTAAGGGCCAGATGTATCATAGATAGGAACGGGTTCGTTATCTTCAAATTGTGGGTTGTCTTTATCGCCCCCGATCAAGGTTTGAGAGAGTTGGATTTCTCGCATCGGGACTTGGATATCGTCTCTAGAACCTTGTAAATAAATACGCTGTGAATTAGGAAACGAAACGCCAGAAACGGTATTAATAAAGGTTTCAGCGGCATCACGTTGAGCTTTACGGGTGCGAGCCGGGGCTGCTTGTGGCGATAAATCAGCAGTAGGGATGATATTTTGTTCTGTATTATTGGACATAGCAATTTCCTGACATTGTCACGGCTATCACAGTTTAGTGAGTAGCGGGTTTATCGAAAGAAAGTTGCTTGTCAGGAGTTCGGAGGAGTAATAAAAAGGCTTGCGCTGAATTTTTCACCAAATATAGTGGGGTGAAATGACGCTGAGTGATTACTCTTGTTCCCTTCGCGGGTATTAACCCGATCAGGTTCCGCGGATCCCGAATTAACGGTCTCAGCCTGATGCGTATGCATACTAGGCACTCCGACAAGAGGTTTCAGTATAAGCTTTCCTTATCATTCTTCAAGCGATAAGTGCTTCCTCGTCATTCTTCGCGCGATAGGTGCGTCGATTTCATAGATTTACCCGAATCACATACTTATGTATGCTCATCGGGATAATTCTATTTATCTCCTTCCTCTAGCACGAATAATTTAGAGGAACCTTTGAAAAGATTAGTTAGTTAAAACCAAAATTAAAACCAAGTTTGAAATTAAAATTGGGCTTACAAACCCCAAGTATGTTGTGGCCAATTGTGTTTGAGTGCGGCTTGCGTTAGGCGTTCGTCGCCGTTGATAATAAATACTTCATCGGCAAATTGGCACATTGGGAGATCGTTAGCGGAGTCGGTGTAGAAATACACATAGGCGTCAGTGATCGGCTGGTGGCGGATCCAATCTAATAGGCGTTTGACTTTGCCTTCTTTAAAGGTTGGGATACCGTCAATTTCTGTGGTGTAGCAGCCATCTTGTTGCTTGATATCGATCCCCATTGCGATATCTGCACCCAGTTGATCCGCAATTTTTTTCACAATAAATGAAACAGTTGCGGAGATCACAATAATTGGGATCCCTTTGGCTCGATAATTTGCGATCGTTCTAATCGCTTCAGGGTAGATCCGCGGTAAAATCACACTTTGTACAAAATCATCCAACCAGATATCTACTTGCTCAGCTTTTACATTGGCGAGAGTCTGCAGGTTAAAACGTAAGTAAGTTGGCATGTCTAATGTACCTGCATTATATTGCGCCATCATGGCTTTATCCGCTTCCACAAATTGCGGATTACTGATGATTTGTTTATCCCACAGGTATTGTGTCCACAATACGCTGCTATCACCTTGAATTAACGTATCATCTAAGTCAAAAATGGCCAGTTGGTTTTGCATTATATTCCTATTCACTGATTAACTAAGTGTGCGAATTTCATTTTTATTAAACATAAGTTGAAGGTGAGTTCCTGGTTCAAATAAACGCTCAGATGAGCGGTTAAGTAAATCCACCGTCATATCACCTGCAGGGGTATTCACACTATAACGAATAATATTGCCGAGCAATTGATGGTCCAATATCACGGCATCAACAGGGTGAGAAATATGGCTACCATATTGGCGCCCCGCTTCTTTGACATATATAGACTCAGGACGGATAGCCAGTGTACCTTGTAAATTAAGGCCTAACATTGTATTGGCTTTTTCTGAATCAACAAGGTTGTAGTGCCCCATAAACCGAGCAACAAACTCTGTTGCCGGTTGGGTATAAATATTCTCTGCCGTATCGCTTTGCACGATCTGGCCTTTATTCATAAGAAAAATACGATCAGACATAATCATCGCTTCATCTTGATCATGAGTAACAAAAATTGTGGTTAAGCCTAACTCACGTTGAATTTGGCGGATTTGCTGGCGTAAGTGCTTGCGAATGCGTGCATCAAGAGCGGAAAGCGGCTCATCAAGTAACAAAATTTGTGGTTTCATCACCAATGCTCTTGCTAGCGCAACGCGTTGGCGCTGTCCCCCTGACAGTTGATGAGGAAATTGTTGTTCTTTGCCTTGCAATTCAACTAATTCAATCACTTCAGCGACTGCTTTAGATCTCGCTTGGCTATCAATTTTACGCATTTTTAAACCAAACGCGATATTGTCAACCACAGTCATGTTGGGAAATAACGCATAGCTTTGGAACACCATACCCACTCCGCGTTGTTGCACGGCTTGGTAGGTTACATTCTGGCGATTAATATAAAGTTCACCATGATTAAGTTGTTCAAGCCCTGCAATACAGCGTAATAAGGTAGACTTTCCGCAACCACTTGGCCCTAGTAGGGTAATAAATTCACCTTTTTCGATAGTAAATTGAATATCAGCAAATACCTGATTAGTGCCAAAAGATTTGGCTAAATTTTCCGCAATAACATAACTCATCATTCATCTCCTGAACGATTTAATCGCATTGCTAACCACGTCAGCAATAAGGTAAATAGAAAATAAGACATCACCAGGGCAGAAGTGAAGTGTCCGCTGGTTTGTCGCATATTGAAAAGATAGATTTGCAAAGTTTCATAGCGTGTTCCCACAAGGATATTGGCAAACACAAATTCACCCATTAAAAATGAAAATGAAATTAATAATGAAACCAACATACCTTTGCGAATATTGGGTAACACAATCATCATGAAGGCTTGGAAAGTACTGGCACCGAGTAAATGTGCTGCATCCATTAAGTCATGTAAATTAATGCCTTGGAAGCTATTCGCAAGCGCACGATACATAAAAGGTAACGTGATGGTGAAATAGGTACCAATCAGGATCCAAGGGGTGCCAACTAACATGAATGGTTCATCGGCAAATATTTGCAGCAAGCCCACCGATGAGACCACAGGCGGGATCGCAAAGGGTAAAATAATCAGTAAATCCATTACCCCTTTGAGTTTGGGGAACCGATAAAATACTGTAAACGTCATCGGTAAAATAATTAATGTGCTAACCAGTAATGTACCAAAGCAAATAATCAATGAACGACCAAACGCCATGAGAAAACGCGGGTCTTGCCATAATTGTAGATACCATTTGATGGACAAGGCGTCAGGTAGCACAGTGGCTCCCCAAGAACTGGCGATGGAATACAAAAATGTGGCAATAATAGGTAACGCTAGTAGGCTAGCAACACTGATTAGTACTAACTTATGAAGCCATAACCCAGAGGGTTTATTGCCATTGGTTATGGCTGGGCTAATCGCATTATTATTTTGCATGGTAGCTCCGCTTGATTAACCAATGATGTATGGCAGTGATAAAAGCTAAGATAGCGATAAGTAGCATTGATAACGCAGCAGCCATATTCGGTTCGAGAAACAAATCACCAGAAACTAAACTGGCAATTCGGATAGTCACAAGGTTGTAATTACCACTCGTTAACGCATAAGTACTGGCGTATGCGCCCATTGCATTAGCAATTAAGATAATAAAAGTGCCAAGTAAAGCAGGAGAAAGCACTGGAATAGCGACTTTTAACCAATAGGTCAGCTTACTTGCACCCATCGTTTTCGCTGCGTCTTCCCACTCCGGTTTTAGTGCGTCAAAGGCGGGGTAGAGCAACAACACACCTAATGGGATCTGAAAATACACATACAACAGCATTAAGCCGCTGGCGCTGTATATATTAAAATCTTCGATAATCCCCCATGATTTAAGTTGTAAGGTAATCGCCCCATTGAAGCCCAAAATAATAATGAATGCGAAAGCAAGGGGAACACCGCTGAAATTACTGGCCATGGTGGTGAAGGAGATCATTATTCGGCGAATTTTCCCTTGCATTTTATAAATGGAAAATGCCGTGATACTGGAAATAAATAAGCCAATCACACTACAAATAATGGAAAGCCATAAGGTATTTTCAAACGCTTGCAAGTAAAAATCATTATTGAATACCTCAAGATAGTTACCTAATGACCATGCTTCTTCGTAGATAAAGCTATTAATGAGCACCCAAATCATTGGGGCGATTTGGAATAAACTAAACAACACAAAGAATGGCAAAAGTAGAGGTGCAGCGCGCCAATGAAAACGAGCAAAGCGTTTTTTCAACATGGCAATTTTTCCCTGTTGTTGGTATGTCTGTTCACAGGGGGCAGGAATATCAGCCATTACAAATCTCCTCGTAATAGCGCATCACAAACCGGTTTATCGAGAGAGTTGGCACCGAGTAAACGACAAATGGTTCCGCAAATTGCTGTCTGCTCAATATTGCAGGGTTGATGAGAAAACTGCGAACCGACCACAAACAATGGTACTAAACACTCTTCGGGGGGTGTTCCACCATGGCTACGATCATTATTCATACCATGATCACTCGTGATCATGATTTGATAGCCTTGCTCAACCCATGTAGGAATATAATTCGACAGGATAATATCTGCATGGCGTGCTGCATTACGATATTGGGGCGAATCAAAACCGAACTTGTGCCCTGTGTCGTCTATATTCATAGGGTGGATCAATAAAAAATCAGGGTTAAATTGAGTCCGTAAATATTCCGCATCGACAAATAAATGGTCATCAGGGTAATGGTCTGCTTGATAAAAGCAGCCATGTTGGATAGCGAGTGAGTCATCGTGGGTGAAGCGGTCTCGTAAGGCAACAAAAGGAGCCCGGTTATACAGTTCACTCACCCAATAATAAGCGGCGGCGGCAGTTGTTTTCTCAGCTTGACGAGCAAGGGAAAAGAGACTCTCAAAGTGAGAAAGGCGGACAATTTGGTTATTTACAATACCACTTTTGACCGGGGGAACCCCCGTCAGTATGCATTCATATAAAGGGCGAGACATCGAAGGAAGCTCACACTCTAATTGGTAAAGTGTTGCACTGTTGGCTTTGATTAAGCCGTTGAGATAGCCCATGCAATGATGGGCTACTGAATAACTTAAACCGTCTAGGACAACAAGTATGACTTTTTCAGACATTAATTTTTCCTAAAATCAATACATTGATTACTGCTGGTGGATCAAAACTTGCTGTTGCCACATTTTAGGGAGATTACGAGATGATTTTTCCCAGCCTTCTGCATTTTTAATGGGTTGAACATTTTTATATTGTTCTTCTGGTAATAATTTGGCTTTAATATCATCAGGTAACGTTAAATATTGTGCACGAATTGGTCGTGCATAACCTTCAGCAAGGTTAATTTGCCCTTTATCACTGAAAATAAACTCACGAGCTAACTTCGCTGCGTTAGGGTTTTTGGCGAATTTGTTGATAATAGTGGTGTAACCCGAAATCACGGAGCCATCAGATGGGATCACAACCGTAAAGCGATCGCGATTGATCTGATCACGGTAATTCAGTGCGTTAAAGTCCCATAATATGCCAACTTCGACTTCACCTTTTTCGATATTTGCGACAGTTGGGTCATTAACGGATAGGCGTTTTTGTTTGGCGAGTTCAGCAAAAAATTCAATAGCAGGCTTTAGGTTGTTTTCATCCCCACCACGCGCAAATGCAGCTGCCAGTACAGCGTTATTCGCTTGTGCAGCGATCCCAACATCCCCAACGGTGACTTTATATTTCCCTTTTAGTAGGTCATCCCAGCTTTTCGGTGCATCTTTTACTAAATCATTATTGATCATAAAAGCGATAGACCCCGTATAGGCTAAAGCCCAATGACCGTCTTTGTCTTTTGCCCAATCAGGAATTTGTGACCAAGTTGTTGGTTTATAAGGTTGCGTCACTCCTTTTTGTACGGCAACAGGCCCAAAGGAGGCACCGACATCACCAATATCTGCCGTTGCATTATTTTTTTCTGCGGCAAATTTAGCAATTTCTTGGGCGGAGCTCATATCGGTATCTTGATGTTTCAACCCATATTGTGTCGCTAAGTCTTGCCAAGTTCCTTTCCAGTTCGCCCAAGTATCAGGCATCCCAACGCTGTAAACTTGTCCTTCTTTTTTCGCTGCATTGATTAACTCTGTTAAATTAGTATCAGCAGCTAATGTCACACTGGATGCGGTCAATGATAGTAAAATCGCAGGAACGATAGTTTTCATTATTTTCTCACTTTTGAAGAACGGTGAACCGTATTGGTTACTTAGCATCCTAATTTTAAGACGTGACAGTTAGTTGATCCTTTTATGACAGTTTTTAGACATTTTATGGAATGGAACGTCTAAAAAGTGTCAAAATTGCTAAAGAAAAACAATGAAACAAACGTTTGAATGACTTTGTGTCAAAAAAGTATATTGTGTCATTAATAGATTTATTTTACCGACAATAAAAACTGACAAAAGACGTGAAAAATGAATAAGTTAAAATTATCAGGAACAGAAAGTGGTTGGTGGTTTATCTGTTTTTCCGGGCGTTTGTGGCTACCTCATGGAGATATTCCTCGAGGTATGGCAAAGGACTATTTGTTAGAAGGAAAAACGGCAACACCCATTGGTGAGTGGCAAGGGGAAATCGTCTGGTTGATAGCCGAAAAAATGCCATCAGATATGGCTTCTCCCCGTATTGTTGCTGCGCAAGATGAAGGCTTATTTCGCCTTGCTGGGCGAGGTGTGCAATTAGCAGAATTCTATCGTTCCCACCGTTATTGTGGTTATTGTGGTACTGCGATGCGCCACAGTGAAACAGAGTGGGCGTGTTTGTGTGACCATTGTCATGAGCGCTATTACCCGCAGATCGCCCCTTGCATTATCGTGGGGATCCGCCGCGATGACCATATTCTATTAGCTCAGCACCGACGCCATTCGCAAAATCCGTTATTTACGGTACTTGCTGGTTTTGTCGAGGTTGGCGAAACATTAGAAGAAGCAGTCATGCGCGAAGTCATGGAAGAGAGCCATATTAAAGTGAAAAATATCCGCTATGTTTCTTCACAGCCTTGGCCTTTTCCTCATTCCTTAATGATGGGGTTCCTCGCGGATTATGAGAGTGGTGATATTAAAGTAGACCCGAAGGAACTGGTGAGCGCAAATTGGTATCATTACGATGATTTACCTTTGATCCCACCGGCAGACACAATAGCTAGGCGTTTGATTGAAGATACGGTCGCATTGTGTCGTCAAAGTGAGTATGAAACGGGGGAATAGCACAGCGCTGATATTGTTATCATTAACATGATACAATAATGAACTTCGCTCTTAGCCATTTGCGGCGGCCACTTATAATAATGGAGTAAATAATGACTGAGTTAAAAAATGACCGCTATCTACGTGCTTTGCTACGTCAGCCTGTAGATGTGACCCCTGTATGGATGATGCGTCAAGCAGGGCGTTACCTGCCAGAATATAAAGCAACTCGCGCGGAAGCTGGTGATTTTATTGCTCTGTGCAAAAACACCGAATTGGCTTGTGAAGTGACATTGCAGCCATTACGTCGTTTTCCATTAGACGCTGCAATTTTATTTTCTGATATTCTTACCATCCCTGATGCAATGGGGCTTGGGCTATATTTTGAAACAGGTGAAGGTCCGCGTTTTCATAAACCTATTATGAGCGCAGCAGATGTAAAAAATATCCCTATTCCTGATCCTGAAATGGAACTTGGTTATGTGATGGACGCAGTTCGTGCCATTCGTAAAGCCCTTGAAGGCAATGTACCACTCATTGGTTTCTCTGGTAGCCCGTGGACACTGGCGACTTATATGGTGGAAGGCGGTAGCAGCAAAGCCTTCACTAAAATCAAAAAGATGATGTACGAAGACCCGAATTCATTGCATTTGTTATTGGATAAACTGGCAGATAGCGTCATTTTATACTTGAATGCTCAAATTCGTGCCGGTGCGCAGTCTGTGATGATTTTTGATACATGGGGTGGGGTATTAACTAAGCGTGATTATTTACAGTTTTCACTGAATTATATGCATAAAATTATTGATGGCTTAATTCGTGAAAATGATGGTCGCCGTGTTCCTGTCACCTTATTTACTAAAGGTGGCGGTCAGTGGTTAGAAGAAATGGCAGCAACGGGTTGTGATGCATTAGGCCTTGATTGGACGACTGAAATTGCCGATGCTCGTCGTCGTGTTGGTGATAAAGTTGCCCTGCAAGGAAATATGGATCCATCCATGTTGTATGCACCTCCTGCGCGAATAGAAGAAGAAGTACAAAATATTCTATCAGGCTTCGGCCAAGGTGAAGGGCACGTATTCAATTTAGGTCATGGTATTCATCAGGATGTTCCACCGGAGCATGCAGGTGCATTTGTGGATGCTGTTCACCGTTTATCCCGCCAATATCATCAATAATTATCGTTTATTGATCTTCTTGATTTGTGGTGTATTTATAGGATCTTGTAAGTACACCATTATCATCTATGATTAAGAATAATTAAATATCATAAGCAATGGACGCATGATGGTTTTAGATACCCAACAGTTACGAACAGAACAAACTAGCCAAGCCTCAAAAATCATTTTGCATGACGAATTTCCACCCCTCAAACTGATTGGTGGGGCTGATGTGGGCTTTGAACAGCAAGGTGAGATTACGAGAGCTGTGGTGGCTGTACTATCTTGGCCACAGTTAGAACTTGTTGAGTATCAAATAGCTCGAATACCGACGCAATTACCTTATATACCGGGGTTACTTTCTTTTCGTGAAGTGCCTGGACTAATGGCTGCGTGGGGAAAAATACAAAACAAACCTGAATTAGTGCTTGTGGATGGACAAGGGATTGCACACCCACGGCGGTTTGGTGTTGCCTGCCATTTTGGGTTACAAGCGAATGTTGCCACAATTGGTGTTGCAAAAAGCCGTTTATGTGGTGATGCAGATGAGTTAAGTGAAGAACCCGAAAGTGTTCAGCCGTTAATGGCAGGTGAAAATCAACTCGGTTGGGTGCTGCGGAGTAAAAAACGCTGCAAACCATTATATGTTTCTCCGGGACATAAAGTCGATTTTTCATCTTCCTTAGAGTGGGTTAGGCAGTGTCTAAAGGGTTATAGGTTGCCTGAACCAACACGTTTTGCTGACGGAATTGCATCAAATCGAACGTTTTTTAAGCGAATGAATGAGAAAATCAGCTAATTATCAGCAAAATATGTGGCATTGACAGATTTTCAGGTAAACTGCGAAGTATTAAGATTGATGAGTCAGAAATTATGTTAAGAAATCCCATTCATTTGAGGTTGGAAAAATTAGAAAGCTGGCAACATACAACTTTCATGGCAAGCTTATGTGAAAGAATGTATCCCAACTTTCAGATGTTTTGTCTGCAAACTGAATTTGCCGATGCAAAAGTTTATCGTTCCATCCTTGATTTAGTTTGGGAAACTTTGGTCATTAAAGATAGCAAAGTCAATTTCGACAGTCAGTTAGAAAAATTAGAAGAAATTATCCCATCAGCGGATGATTTTGATATGTATGGTGTGTATCCAGCTATTGATGCCTGTATTGCATTGGGTGAAATTATTCATTCGAAATTGAGTGGTGAAACCCTCGAACACGCGATATTGGTTAGCGAAGCATCCATTCGTACGGTTGCCATGCTCGAAATGACTCAAGCAGGGCGGGAAATGACAGAAGAAGAACTCAAAGAAATCCCGGCCGTTGAAGAAGAGTGGGATATCCAGTGGGACATTTTCCGCTTACTGGCAGCTTGTGAAGAGCGCGACTTAGAGTTAATTAAAGGATTAAAATCTGACCTCCGCGAAGCGGGGGTGAGCAACATAGGTATTACTTTAAGCTGATTTTTGCATTTTCATTATCGAAAACGTGACTTGACGCAGTAATGCTGAGTACTAAGACTTCACATTTGCCCCTACTCTGGTCTACATTTAGGGGCGAGAAGAAGTGGCTATCGGGGGCGTGTATCAGGGGCTGTCAATTTGGCATATCCGACGCACTCGATGCTTTGCAAACGATAAACACACTGTGTAAGGATAATTTATGAATAAGACTGAATTAGTTGATGCTATCGCAGAATCAGCGGACCTGACCAAAGTTCAGGCAAAAGCAGCATTAGAATCTACTCTGAATGCTATTTCTGAAACGCTGAAAAAAGGCGAGCAAGTCCAACTGGTCGGTTTCGGTACTTTTAAAGTTAGCCATCGTGCTGCACGTACTGGTCGTAACCCACAAACTAAAGCAGAAATCCAAATTCCTGCTACAACTGTACCTGCTTTCTCTGCCGGTAAAGCACTGAAAGAAGCTGTAAAATAAGAACATTGTACAGACGAATTACCAGAGGGGGTAAAAAATTCCCCCTTTTGTTTATTCAAAAAGGGTTGCTGGTATTGGGAGCCATCTCAATGCTAAGCGCCTGTTCTTCTAATGCACCAAAACTTCCTGAGTTTAGTGCAAGTGGTTTTATTGCTGATGATGGCGTCATTCGTATGTGGCGGCTGAATAATGCACAAAGCCAACCTCTTGTCTTAATGGTGGTTTATAGCCCCTATAAAGGCACAGACACTTCCGTTAATTTCTTCGAATACCGCTCCGGTAAACTCTGGCAAATTCGCAGCCAAATCTTGAACCAAAAAAATGGTGATATCACCGAACAATTACGCTTCGATAAAAACAATGACGTTGTTTTTATGCAGCGTGCCCAAGATGGCCATAAAACACCACTTTCAACGGATGACATCACGCGTTGGCGCTTTGAAGCTGAACGAGTACTTGAGACAAACACTGCCCTTATTGTCGGTGGCGTTAAACTTTACCAAGGACGTTGGCAACAAGGCAAAGTGACGACTTGTGAAGGTGATGTGCGAGAAGTAACCTTCGAGCCCTATGCTGAAAATTGGTTACAGAGCCGTGCGAAAGTGTGGCATTCCCAGTTAAATTTAGCGTGGTTGGAGTCTTCAGAGGGGAATCAGCTTTTGATGGTGGCGGATACCGATTTTTGCCGCTGGCAGCCTTCTAAAGATTCGTTGTAATATCACCGCTCGTCGTCTTTCAATCCATAACGTTGTTGGCTGCTCTCAGCTACTTAGGTCACATACTTATGTATGCTCCCTAAGATATCTTCGTTTGCCGCCTAGCTCTGAATTGAAATACTTAGAGCCGATATTTTTGCTCGTCAACTCGTAGCCTTTCGACCTTCAGCATTGTTGGCCGCGGTGACTTAGCCTAGTCACCTTGTCGTCTAGCTGCGAACAGAAATCCTTAGAGTGCTTGTTTGATAGTACAAACAACAATAAAAAAGCTGATAAAAGTTTCCTCTTATCAGCTTAGGGAATGGTTTAGTACTTTGTATTATTTTATACGAGCGATAGCACGGTAGCCGATGTCGTTGCGGTAAAAGTTATCATCCCAGTGAATGGTTTTTGCCACTTCATAAGCTTTGGTTTGCGCTTTAGCGATATCATCGCCTAACGCAGTGACACACAACACACGCCCACCGGCAGTGACTACATCACCATTTTTCAAGCGAGTGCCTGCGTGGAAAACCTTGCTATCAGTGGCTTCAGTGGTTGGTAAACCTGAAATCACATCGCCATTGCGGTAATCACCTGGGTAACCACCCGCGGCAATAACTACCCCTAGAGCAGGGCGCTCATCCCATAATGAATCTTTACCTGCCAGCTCACCTTTCGCACCGGCTAAACATAAAGCGACTAAGTCCGATTGCAAGCGCATCATAATAGGTTGAGTTTCAGGGTCGCCAAAACGGCAGTTGAATTCGATAACCTTTGGGTTACCTGCTTTATCAATCATTAAACCTGCATATAAGAAGCCTTGATAGCGGTTTCCTTCTTGGTCCATGCCTTTAACTGTAGGGTAAATGACTTGTTCCATCACACGCTGGTGTATTTCATCGGTCACGACAGGGGCGGGAGAGTATGCGCCCATTCCACCTGTATTTAGACCAGTATCACCATCACCGACACGTTTATGGTCTTGGCTAGTCGCCATTGGAATGACATTTTCACCATCTACCATAACGATGAAACTCGCCTCTTCACCATCGAGAAACTCTTCAATAACGATACGATGCCCTGCATCGCCAAAGGCATTTCCCGCTAACATATCGTGAACAGCTTCTTTTGCTTCTTGTAAGGTCATGGCAACGATAACGCCTTTCCCCGCGGCAAGGCCGTCAGCCTTAATCACAATAGGCGCACCGACTTTATCTAAGTAAGCCAAAGCGGGCTCTATCTCAGTAAAATTTTCATAAGCGGCAGTTGGAATATTGTGACGAGCTAAAAAATCTTTGGTAAATGCTTTTGAACCCTCAAGCTGTGCAGCACCTTGGGTTGGGCCAAAAATAGTTAAACCGGCAGCCTTAAATGCATCAACAACACCAATAACTAATGGTGCTTCAGGGCCTACAATAGTTAAATCAATTTGTTTTTCTTTAGCAAATTGGAGCAGCCCATCAATATCAGTTGCCGAAATATTCACGTTTTCGAGTGTAGGTTCTAATGCTGTTCCTGCATTACCTGGGGCAACATAGACTTTTTCCGCTAAAGGTGATTGCGCAGCTTTCCATGCCAATGCATGTTCACGACCACCACCACCAATAATTAAAATATTCATGACTAGGCTCCTAATAATTAGTGACGGAAATGACGCATATTAGTGAAAAGCATGGCAATACCATGTTCATTTGCGGCTGCAATCACTTCATCATCGCGAATAGAACCGCCAGGTTGGATAACACAAGTTACGCCAACAGCTGCCGCGGCATCAATACCATCGCGGAATGGGAAAAAGGCATCTGAGGCCATCGCACAGCCAGCGACTTCTAAACCTTCATCTGCGGCTTTAATACCTGCAATTTTTGCAGAATACACACGGCTCATTTGCCCTGCGCCAATACCGATAGTCATATCATTTTGGGCATAAACGATTGCATTGGATTTTACAAATTTCGCGACTTTCCAGCAGAATAACGCATCTTTTAGCTCGCGTTCAGTTGGTTGGCGCTTAGTTACAACGCGAAGTTCTTCTTTTTCAACCATTCCTAAGTCACGGTCTTGCACTAATAAACCGCCATTCACGCGTTTAAAGTCTAAACCTGCAACGGGTTTGCTCCATTCGCCACATTCAAGTACGCGGACGTTTTGTTTAGTCTCAAGAATAGGCAATGCATCTTTAGCAACAGAAGGCGCAATAATGACTTCCACAAACTGGCGTTCAATAATCGCTTGAGCGGTCTCTTTATCTAATTGACGGTTAAAAGCGATAATGCCACCAAAAGCAGAGGTTGGGTCAGTTTTGAATGCGTTATCATAAGCTGTATGAATAGAATCACCGATAGCGACACCACAAGGGTTTGCATGTTTGACAATTACACAAGCAGGTTCTTCGAATGATTTAACACATTCAAGAGCTGCATCGGTATCAGCGATATTATTATAAGACAGTGCTTTACCTTGGATCTGCTGTGCAGTTGCAATAGAAGCTTCTTTTGGGCTTTCTTCTATATAAAAAGCCGCATCTTGATGGCTGTTTTCTCCATAACGCATATCTTGTTTTTTTATAAAGTTTAAATTCAAGGTGCGAGGAAAGCGGCCGGAAGGCTGAGTTGTATCGCCATAATAAGGGGCAACTAATTCACCAAAGTAATTCGCAATCATGCTGTCATAAGCCGCAGTGTGCTCGAAAGCTTTTATTGCGAGGTCAAACCGAGTCGACCAATTTAGCGAGTTTTCGTGATTATCCATCTCATCAATGATGGTTTGATAGTCATTACTATTTACCACAATTGCGACATCTTTATGATTTTTAGCCGCGGAGCGCACCATGGTTGGGCCTCCGATATCAATATTCTCTACAGCATCTTCAAGGGTGCAATTTGGTTTTGCCACGGTTTGGGCAAATGGGTATAGATTAACAACAACCATATCGATAGGCGCGATGTCATGTTGTTGCATGATGGCATCATCTGTACCGCGACGTCCTAAAATTCCGCCATGCACTTTCGGGTGCAATGTTTTCACTCGGCCATCCATCATTTCAGGAAACCCTGTGTAATCTGAAACTTCAGTTACGTTTAATCCTGACTCAGCAAGTAACTTTGCAGTACCGCCAGTAGATAGAAGCTCAACACCACGTTGAGATAACGCCTTAGCGAATTCAACAACCCCTGTTTTATCAGACACACTAAGCAGGGCACGACGAATAGGACGAAGCAGTTGCATGAGATAGATCCCTTGGATTTGAATAAATAAGGCAATAACGAATATCAGTCAGTAAAAACTCAAAGAGCTTTTCTTATATACCTATTATATCTGTTGATGAAAGCCAAGCGGAATTAGCCCGCTTTCCCTATAACAATATATAAGTCACTAACAATTTCAGAACATAAAAACAAAATCAATGCTGAAATTTCGAGCCAATTGTAACGCAAACGTTTGCGTAATGCGCGGTAATTTTTAAATTATTTTCATGTTGTGGATAACTTTGTGCATAAGTCGGTATAAGTGGGGGTTTTGCTGTGGAATGCA
>NZ_JAMPNW010000023.1:0-69350 GCF_028479545.1 Providencia sp. PROV201 | reverse complement strand
GGGAATACCCTACCGGCCTTTTTTATAAGAAAAAAATAAATTTAACTTAGTTGTTGGCTTTTAGCTAAATCTTGCTTTTTAGCCCCTGAGAATTGATACCCAACCCACAGAACAGCTATCCACAATGGCATAATTAATACCGAGATACGCAAACCGTCCATTGTCAGGATAATCCCTAAAATCAACAGTAAGAACGCTAAACACAAATAGTTTCCAAATGGATACCAAATGCTCTTAAATTTCGTTTCGACACCTTGTTTGTTCATTGCCGCTCTGAACTTCAAATTTGAAACACAAATCATAATCCAGTTTAAAACTAACGTCGTCACAACTAATGACATTAACAATTCGAAAGCTTTACCTTCCATCAAAAAGTTAATTAAAATACCACCAGACGTCGCAACACCTGAAACAAATAATGCCATGACTGGTACGCCACCTTTATTCACTTTTGCAAGAAATTTAGGTGCATTACTTTGTTGTGCCAAGCCATACAGCATGCGACTTGTCGCATAAGCTCCGCTGTTATACACAGACAATGCAGCGATTAAAATGACAACGTTCAACGAATTAGCAACCAGTAAGTCCCCTAATTCATGGAAAATTAATACAAATGGGCTTGTTTCGCCGTCAAGATCAACCCATGGATACAAAGCTAACAGTACCGCTAACGAGCCAATATAAAAAATTAAGATACGGTATACAACTTGGTTAATCGCTTTTGGAATGCTTTTATCTGGGTCTTCTGCCTCTGCAGCTGTAATACCGACCAGTTCTAACCCACCAAATGAAAACATAATAATTGCTAACGCCATTATTAGCCCATTAAAGCCATTAGCAAAGAAACCGCCGTGCTCCCATAAGTTACTCACTTTCGCTTGTGGGCCACCATGGCCGCTGAGTAATAAGTAGCAACCAAAAATAATCATCGCAACGACTGCAATAACTTTAATTAATGCAAACCAGAACTCAGTCTCACCATAAGAGCGTACATTAATCAAATTAACTGCATTTACCGCAATAAAAAACACCGCGGCAGAAACCCATATAGGGAGCTCAGGCCACCAATGTTGCATATATTTGCCTGCAGCGGTCAGTTCGGTCATCCCAACGAGGATAAACATGAACCAATAGTTCCACCCTGAAAGGAACCCTGCAAAACCACCCCAATACTTAAATGCAAAATGGCTAAACGAACCCGCCACAGGTTCCTGAACAATCATTTCGCCCAACTGACGCATAATCAGGAAAGCAATAAACCCACACAGCGCATAACCCAGTAAAACTGACGGCCCTGCCATTTGTATGGTTGTTGCTATTCCGAGGAATAACCCTGTACCAACAGCACCTCCCAATGCAATCAATTGGATATGCCTGTTTTTTAATCCCCGCTTTAGCGTCTGTTGCTGTTGCGCCATAACTTTACCCTTTTGTCCCCTTACTTGTTTTTTATCTTCCAAAATAATGATAATGACACAAGTTTATTTGAATTTTCTTATTAACACTACATTCTTCTGGCGCCGTTTTCAGCATTTTGTACGACCCCAAAACAGATGCTATTAATTATTTTTTTCATCACATAGCAAAATGATACCGCAGGATGGTTACCCCGATTCAATATCATGGATTGAGCATTAAAAAGCAAATTCAAAATGGTAACAAGTCAGTCACACGACAAATACCAAAAATAAAGTTTTCGCCCCCCTGATCACACAGGTTATCCATCGCTAAAAGATAGAAAAAAATACAAGCCAAAACTGCACTTACAGCAATAATTAATTTACGACCAAACACAGACAATTCCTTCATATTTCTATGATGATTTTATTTTTCAAATGATTACAATATTAAGATACTGCCATTTTATGATTGGTATCACTTATGGCATTGCATATAATGCGTTTATAAAAGAAATGGTACTCTAATTTAGAGCATCAAATTTGAGGAAAATATGCAATTGACCTCTTTTTACAAAAATTTGCTCATTTTAGGTGCTATTGGTTACTAACTTATTCTGATTGTGCTTTTTTTACCCTAAAAATGGGAAATACCGCACAAGCAGCCTTTGTCATGATGAAATGAAGTTGTGTATACTTCTGCTACCGTAAAACTAGAAAACATTTGAGATGCCACAAGATAACCACTTAGCACTTGTTTATGCTTTGAGTAAATGGATAGAAGAACACTTAGGGCGCGTGATCCACTTAGAAGAGCTCGCGGCTTATTCAGGCTATTCACTTTGGCATATGCAAAAAATCTTTAAAGAAGTCACAGGGATTTCACTGGGTAAATACATCCGTCAACGCCGCCTTGCAGGTGCGGTCAATTTACTCCGTAATAGTAACCAGTCCATTTTCGATATTGCACTGGATTTTGGTTTTGGGTCTCAGTCCCACTTTACCTATATGTTCCGCAAAGAATATGGTATCACGCCATTTGATTTTAGACAGAATGACCAAATCCAATTAGATGTTAAGCAACCGCTCCATCTAATTCATAATTATGAGTGAGAATATTTTAGCCGCATTAATCTATTGATTAACATAATAATGCTATAAAACATTGTCATTTCAACTTTTGACTATTGAACAGAGTTTCTGCTTTACATTCTGTTCAATTTCACATCAAACACGCATTATTCTAATGCAACTAAAGTTATAACTATTTGTATAATTTACATTCCGAATAATTAGAGTAAGGTATTGGCAGAAAGCACGAACTTTAGGAGGCATTGGATGTCAATCAAACTGGTCGCCATTGATTTAGATGGCACATTACTTAACTCCCAACACCAAATATCTCCCGTAGTAAAAGAGGCTATCACGCAGGCTAAGCAAAAAGGTGTCCATATTATTTTAGCCTCGGGCCGACCATTTTCTGGTATATCTCCTTACCTACGAGAATTAGATTTAAATACAACGGATAACTATTGTATTAGTAATAATGGTAGCGTCATTCACCAAGCCAATGATGGCAGCCATCTCGCAGAGAATTTGTTAGATTTCGCTGACTTCCAATATTTTGAGGAACTCGCAAGAAATGTCGGGGTTCACATGCATGCTCTCGCGGATAATTGCATGTTCACGGCTAACCGCCATATTAGTCACTATACGGTCGCAGACGCCTATTTAACTCACACACCACTCATCTATTGCCCTGTTAATGAGATGGACTCTTCTCTAGAATTTACTAAGTTTATGATAATTGACCACCCAGAAAAATTAGATATTGGTATCAGCTATATTCCAGAGAATGTCTTCGATAATTACGCTTTAACCCGAACAAGTCCGTATTTCCTTGAGGTCTCAAATAAAACGGCGAATAAAGGGACTGCGTTACAATGTATTTGTGAAAAGTTGGGTATTACACCTGACAAAATCATGAGTATTGGTGACCAAAATAATGATATCCAAATGCTGCAATACGCCAGTGTTTCTGTCGCAATGGGCAATGCGTTAGAACCCATTCGCCAAATGGTGAAATTTGTCACTACGACTAATGATGAAGATGGCGTAGCCGTCGCCATCAATAAATTTATTAATGTGTAGCCACAGAAAAATTTGCTATCAACATGATGTCCATGGCAGCGCCTACACTCGTTCACGCTGCCACTTTTAGCCGCTTACTGTTTTTTGCCTAGTCGCTAAAAAGCAAATGACCGACCCCATGGTCACCATTAATACACCTTGCCAAAAACTTAACGTTAATGTAGTGCTTAACAGTATTGATGCGAATGCTGTCGAAATAACGGGGGTAAAATAAGAAAGCGTTCCTAAAAAAGCCACATTTCCCTTGATAACCGCAAATGTCCACAATGCATTCGCTCCACCAGTCGCTATTGAGGCAATGAGTAATAATAACAGGCTTTGGCTATTGATAATAAACGGTGTCGGTGTACTGAAAAAATACAGTATCCATAACCCAATAGAGGTCATGATAAAGAATAATACCATCCCATTATGGCCACCAGAAATACGCTTAGTCACATTGCTGTAGAATGACCAAACAATAGCCCCGATAAAAGCTAAAAAATAACACAGTGGATTACTTTGAATATTTGCCAAAATAGTTTGTACCGATAATGGCTGATTTCCTGAAATTACCCAAATCAGTCCCATAAAAGCTAAAACTAACCCTGCCCCCAATAATAAAGTGAAACGCTGACGGTTAAAAAACACAGCAAGTGCGATAGTAAAACTTGGCCACAAATAATTCACCATACCCAGTTCAATCGCTTGTTGCCGACTATTAGCTAAACCTAACGCTAGTACAAAACAAATTTCATAGCTAACAAACAGTATTGTTCCCCAAAGTAAATAGCGTTTAGGATATTTCGTTATTTTTGGTACTCCCATGGCAAGTACCAATACCAGTGAACCAACCGTATAGACTAATGCGGCGCCACCTACTGGTCCAAAGTTTTCACTTACACTGCGGATCAGCCCTACCATTGTGCTCCACAACAAGATCGAAATAACCCCATACAGCGTTGCGGCATACTGATTCAATTTCATAACTCTCTCAGCTATTTAGTTTCGAAAATGATATTCTTTGTAATAATACATTCATTTTACCATCTAAAAAAACCTTATAGCTCAAACAATTATAATGCAAGCGTTTATTTTTAGTAAATATTGATATATATGTCATAAAAAAATTCTCAGGCTATCACCTAAGAATTTTATGATTTAAAACTTTTGTATTAGCGAGATGTTTCTTTCTCAACCCACTTATCAACTTCTTCTTTTTCCCATATCCCTTCTTCAAATTGTTTCTTTAATTCAGGATGCTGATTGATATCAAAAGTTGGTATTTTACCTGCGACTAACTGCTGGTTATAATCTTTAGCAAGTTTAAAAGCGATACCTGATAATAGAAGGATCGCGATTAAATTAGTTATCGCCATTAGACCCATCGATAAGTCTGCAAGTTTCCAAATAAATGGCATTTCTGCAAGCGCACCAAACATCACCATACCTAATGCAGCTAAACGGAAAATAAATAAACCCGCCGTATGATTATTCTCTAAAAAAATCATATTGCTTTCGGCATAAGCATAATTAGCAATAATTGACGTAAATGCAAAAAAGAAGATAGCTATCGCAATAAATGTACTTCCCCAACTACCGACGGCAGAAGAAAGAGCAAGTTGTGTCAATTCAATACCATTGATGTTGTCCATTCCACTTTCTAATACACCAGATGATAAAATAATAATTGCTGTCGCACTGCAAATAACGATGGTGTCCATAAAAACACCAAGCATCTGTACATACCCTTGTGATGCAGGATGTGGAGGATAAGGTGCTGCCGATGCCGCTGCATTTGGTGCAGACCCCATTCCAGCCTCATTAGAGAACAATCCCCGCTGAATTCCTTGTGTCATCGCCTGAGCAACACCATAACCAACAGCCCCGCCAGCCGCCTCTTGCAAACCAAATGCATTTCGGATTATCAGCATAAAAACTTCAGGTAATCGTTCGATATGGTGCCCAACAACCCAAAACGCCAATAGTAAATAGGCTAACGCCATAACAGGAACAACTAATTCAGCAACCTTCGCAATGGATTTCAATCCACCAAAAATAATGACTCCGCTTAATAAAACTAAGCCAATGCCAACATAAATTGGATTGAAATCAAAGGCGACTGCGGTTGCTTGAGCAATAGAGTTAGCTTGTACTGCATTAAATACTAAACCAAAAGCAATAATCAGAAAAATTGAAAATAACACGCCCATCCAGCGTTGGTTTAAGCCTTTTTGCATATAATATGACGGCCCACCTCGATAATTTCCTTTATCATCTTTGGTTTTGTATAACTGTGCTAAAGTACATTCAATAAAAGAGGTTGCCATTCCCAATAAAGCAACAACCCACATCCAAAAAATAGCCCCAGGCCCGCCTGCTGTTAGGGCAATAGCTACCCCAGTTAAATTTCCTGTACCGACCCTAGCGGCTAAACTTGTACATAATGCCTGAAAAGATGAAATACCTGCGCTATCAGACTGTTTACTGTTTTTTAAGACACTAAACATATGGCCAAAATGCCTAATTTGAATAAAACCAGATCGAAGGGTAAAATATAGACCAGCTCCCAGTAATAAATAAATAAGTAAAGAACCCCAAATGAAATTAGTTATTGAGTTTATAAATTCTATCAAATTACACTCCTTTTTTATTAAAACGATTAATAAAAAACTAATCGAAAATTAAATCCTCACATTTAAATCACAACTCCAGAAAAGGAGTTTAGCTAGCAAGAGCCAACTCATCTTAATATGATTAGCAGAAATTATATTTTTTTATCTTTAATGTAAATTAATTTTCGATTCATTAATCATTAACTACATTCAATTTTAATAGAAACACGTTACACGTCCATAAAAAAGAACCTATAACCCTTTGAAAAAACTAGTCATGAAAAATTCCCTTATCATTTCACCGAAAGTAAATCAAATGATTGATTCATCGTGCTTATTTTAACCAACAAGTTAATTGAATAAATAAAAACTCATCATTCATTTCATATATCCACTTTTAATTAGCTTATTCCTTAACGAAAAACTTTATAATACTTCTTTTATTTAATTCATTATTTGGAATGTATCATTGATGTGTAACACTAATGTACAATAAAAAAGCAAATCCAATTACAATCATCTTAATTAGATGGTTGCTTATGTTTTCACTTAACAATAAACTGAGCCTAATAAATTTATAGACAAGAGGTTAACACATGGAAATTAATATCAAGTTATCTGATGCCCCACTTTCTCAGCTCTCTGAAAAATCATATGACGCCTTCATTGCTGAGCTGAAAGCACGTGTTTTAGAAGTCTATCCTGGCAGCTATCTATTGATCACTCATGATAACGGCCCAACGACTTTTCAAACTAAAGGCTTTCATGATGATAACGAAGCACATATTGTTTTACATGAACTTGTCGAAGATGTCTTAAAGCATGGCCATTGGTTAAAACAGTAATTTCCTTGCCAGATTACACCAATAAAACCAGCTGTGAGCCTACATGGGCTCTAGCTGGTTATTTTTAATATCCTCTCGTATTTCGATAACATTTCCCCTCAATATTTATTCAAAGTCTGATCAAGATCATACTTAGTCTTATCTATTATCAAAACAAGTTAAATTTGCTTTACCTTTAACCGTTATGTGATAATGTATATAACGTAATTTTCATTTACATTGCTTTTGCTAATTATAGCGGCCAGTATTTATACTGGCTCTTTTTTATGAAATCATGCTAAAAATCCATTCGGCGTCCCCGTTTTAGGTCTAATCTGCTATAGTATTTCTCTAATACTAGATAGAGTTATTATTCATTGAGTGCAAAATAGAGGTATGACTATGAAGCGTTTATTACTGGCTTTTTGCCTGACCCCAGTCCTTGTTATGGCTGATAATGCCCCATTAAATATTAGTGAAATAGCCAACGATTATTGCGAAATCACAGGTCAAGCACTAAGTGAAGCGTACAGCACTGACAAAACTAGCAGTGAGTTAACTCAAGCAACCATTGCTAAACTGAAAAGTGAAAATGTCGACCTCAAGCAATTAGCCACTGTTGAGTCAGACCTACGCGAAAATCTAACTTCAGCGATTGATGCCATACGCAGCAATAAATCTAAGTTTGCTAATGAAGCTGATTTCAATAAATCATTAAATGATTCTGTTTCAGCTTGTAAAATTCAAACTGAACTTCTTTTGAATAAATCTTAATCATTTAATTTTCTAGTAAAAAAGCGCTCAAACTAAAATTTGAGCGTTTTTTTTATCAATTAGTTTGTTTTTTAACACACAACTGTTCAATCGAGAATTGTAATTCCGGTGTCTCACTTATAATCAGTTGCCCGTGTTCAGAGAAACGCCCATCTTTAATACTTACATTCGCAACAAATGGCAGAGAGTTTTCTTGAGAAGGTAAACGGTATAAACCACAAACTCGATAACTTTCGCCTTCCTTGAACTCACTTTTTTGTGCTATTTCCACATCACTAAACTCAACCACTGATGAGTTGCCGAGTTTTTTTTCCACCATGCTTTGGGCTTCATTTTTGACATCTGAATCACCAATACTCGTATAAGAATGGTATGCAAATACTCCTAAAGCCAATAGCAATACTATCAATAATTTTGTTTTTATACGCTTCAACGCATCACCCTTCCTACTTTATGATTAATTAGCTTAGTATAAATGTATTATACCCATTTGAGTAAACAATTTGAGCTTTTAACTCCATTGTTTAATGTTTACCCTAACCAATTGATAACAAGATATAAAAAATATTTTCCAACCCTGACAATTGGCTAGAAAATATCTATCAACATTGATTCAATTTATATTTATTAACTTAGCATTAATAAAAAAAACATTTTTTATTTTCTTAGCTAGTTTTATACTAGTCTCCATACTATTAGACTGATTTAATATATTTTTATGAAAGAAAAAATCGTTAAAAATCTTGTTAGCTTAACTCATGGAAACAATAATGATGTTAAAATAGCGGCGATAAATGCATTAGGCGATTATATTTGTTCAATTGAACAAGAAGCCGCTATCGATAGGCTACTTGTTTTATGTGATGATTATAATAAAGACATTGCCGTTGCATCAATTATATCAATCAGTAAACTTGCTAAGTTCTTCAATGAAAAACAATAAAATAAAACCAATAAAAAACCATGAGTTAACGTTAAGTTTATTTTATTAACAAACTATTTTCATTGTGAGGAAATAATGAAATAAAAGTGGCTGGATTATGGTTTATTCATTTAGATAAGTAAATGCAATTGAATTAATTAATTACAATGGCAAAATGATAATTAATAAATATCTAAAGGAGATATCATATGAATATATTAAAGCCATTAATTCTTAGTGCGAGTTTAATCGCTATTAGCTTTTCGACACTCGCTTACCCAGGGGATGGTAATGGTTCATGGCACCGTGGCGGATACCAAAACCAACACCAATATAATGATAGGCCTTGCGATAATTATCGTCACTCTAATTATGCAAATCGTCACCGTGGAATGATGCAGTATTCAACATCTATTCAAACTGCTCAACCAGATGAAACACTGAAAAAAATCGCTGCAGATGCACCTAAAGGAGAAAATGGTAAACAGTATATGGTTAAAGTTGCAGTTGTAGAAATTACACCTAATGCCCCTGTGCAAGGCCAATAATCTTTACCAAGGGTAGAAAAATACTACCCTTTTTTATATATCCTCAATAATGCTATAACCCGATTGGTTGCCCTTCACCACCGTAGTATGACAAGCCTTCCCTTGATACTTCCAATAAATTTTCAACAGATAAATCCCCTACACCACTGATACGAATAATTAATCATAAAAAGTAAATAATTATTTACTTTGAGTCAATTTTAAGTAATCTAATGTACTCAAAAAATAATAACTTCAGGGAATAGCTATGGATCGTCGTTCATTTCTTAAATCCAGCTCATTAGTGGCTGGCGGGCTTGCGCTTAATTCATTGTTTAATCATGCGGTTGCACAAAATAGTAATATTGTATTGCCGAGTGAAAAGCACCCATTACTATTGAATTTCAATGAAAATTCATTAGGGATGTCCGAAAATGCTAAAGAAGCTATCATCAAGGCATTACCTAATGCATTCCGCTACCCTGATGATGCTCGTGCTGAATTACAGCAGAATATTGGCGAGCTCTACAGTTTATCTGATAAGCACATTACTATAGGCAATGGTTCATCTGAAACCATTCAAGCCGCTGTTGCCATGTTGGCTGCTAAAGCAAATAAACTCGGTAAAAAAATTCAATTAGTCACCCCAGATCCAACATTCAATTATACAGAACTCTATTCTCTTCCATTGAATATAGCGATAACGAAAGTTCCTTTAAAAACCGATTTATCATTTGATTTAGAAAAAATGAAACAAGCCGCTGATAATTTTGACGGTTTATCCATGGTCTATATTTGTAATCCGAATAATCCGACGGCAATGATCACACCTTATAGCCAGCTTGATAAGTGGATGAGTAAAGAGTCTGACAACACATTTTTTATCGTTGATGAGGCTTATGCTGAATTTGTTGAAGACTCGGACTTTACAAGTGCTATTGAGTTAGTCAAAAAAGGCCAAAATAACTTGATTGTCACACGCACCTTCTCAAAAATTTTCGCCTTAGCAGGCTTAAGAGTCGGCTATGGGGTCGCAACTCCCGAAGTTATTGCTGCTGTAGATGCGTTTTTATCTATTGATAATACTAATACAGCAGGTGCGGTTGCTGCGATTGCATCACTGAAGGATAAATCATTTATTCAATACAGCCTAAAATCCAACAATATATCGAGAAAAATCGTAGAAAAAGCATTAAACGAAATCGGGCTAGAATATGCTCCATCACAAGCTAACTTTATTTTCCATAAGGTTAAAGGGGACGTAAAAACCTATCAACAACGTATGGCTGATGCGCATGTCATGGTAGGTCGTGAATTTCCACCCGCGGTTGGCTGGAATAGATTAACGCTAGGAACCCCCGAGGAAATGCAGCAATTTGTTGTGATACTAAAACAATTCCATGAAAAAGGATGGGTATAAATTAAGTTCAATCCAAAAAGAGCAGCTCAAGCCGCTCTTTTTGTTAAAATGGCCCCTTAAATATAAAAAAGGCCCCTGCAAAAATAAGAATAAAACCTATCAAATGGTTAATTGTAAAACTTTCACCTAAATACAATACGGAGAAAAGAACAAAAACACAGAGTGTTATCACCTCTTGCATTGTTTTCAATTCAGCTGCACTGTAGTACTGATGCCCTAACCGGTTAGCTGGCACTGCAAAACAGTATTCAACCAATGCAATTAACCAGCTAAAGAAAATAACAATATACAGTGGCTTTGTTGTGAATTTTAAATGCCCATACCAAGCAAACATCATAAATACATTTGAAACAACAAGTAATAATACTGGGTAGAATTTAGTTAACATACTGATTTAATAGTCAAATAACAAGAAATCGATATTATGGAATTAGAGGTAACACATTCCAATGTGCTCCGACAAATCCCGTCACTTTTCATATCATAAATTTAAACGTATTTAGCAATCATTACGAGGTAATAATGAATATTAAATATGAATTAATGACACAATCAGATTGTCATGCTGTAGCTCAATTATTGCAATCTAATTCTGAATCCCAGCAAGGTGGGTTACTCGGTGAATATCCTCAAGCCAAAGTTAACGCAATGTTTGCAGGAAGTCTAACCACCATTATTGGTCGGGATGGAAATAAAATTGTCGCGGTCGTATTTAGCTTTGACTCTCACTCTTTATCTTTACCACCTATAGCTCATTTTATTATTAAACAACATACAAACATTATACAAGGTAACTGGCTTTATGGCCCTGTTTGTATTGATAATGCTCATAGGGGAAAAAATATTCTCAAGACTCTTTTTGATGAAATTTGTTCTTACAATCAAGGAAAGCCCGTTGCTTTTATCAATGCAGATAATCTTAGGTCTCTTTTCGCACATAAAAAAATAGGCATGAGTAATGTCACTGATTTTGAATTTGATGGCACAACATATCATCTAATGGTCGGAAACTAAAAGTGTACCAATAAGTACATTTTTAGTTTCAACTTGCTTATTTTTTGCTACACTGTGACAAATTATTGTATACAGAGGTACATTTATGACCGATTACACGAGTGCAAATCAAAAGGCATGGGATAAACAAGCAGAATCCCAACTTGCTTGGTCAAAACCTGTTGATTCCAAAACTATCCATGATGCCAAGCAAGGTAAATGGCAGGTTCATTTAACGCCAACACCTGTTGACGCAGCTTGGCTAGGCGATATAAAAGATAAAAAAATTCTCTGCTTAGCGTCAGCGGGTGGGCAACAAGCCCCGGTACTCGCAGCTGCGGGCGCAAATGTGACTGTGTTTGATTTTTCTCAGAAACAACTTGAGCAAGACAAAATGGTAGCAGAAAGGGATGATTTAACATTAGAGATTATTCAAGGTGACATGCGCTCATTACACATGTTTGCGGATGCAACCTTTGATATTATATTCCACCCTATTTCTAATTTATATATTCCAGATGTTAACCCTGTCTGGCAAGAATGCCACCGTGTGTTAAAAACCAATGGGCGCCTATTATCCAGCTTTTATAACCCAATTCTTTTTATTGGCAAACGAGATAAACACTATGACGAGCAAGGCATAATAAAACCAAGTTATACTATGCCATACTCCGAGCTATCCACTTTATCAGCAGAGCAAATAGCACAGAAACAGGAAAGACAAGAAGCTTTTGTGTTTGGTCACTCGCTGACAGACTTAATAGGTGGGCAAATAAAAGCAGGCTTTTCTATCACAGGTTTTAAAGAAGATTGGCAACCTAATCCACGGTTCGTTATTGATAATTATCTACCAACATTCCTAACGACAATGGCAATTAAAACCAATTAATTATTAACGCTCGTTGTGTTAATCACTCAACGAGCGATCATTAACTTAGCTTCTTTTACAGTACCTATCCCATACAGCTTCAAATTGTTCTGCGGGAATAATATCATCAGTTTTTTCCACAAAAGGAATGGATATCATTACCTTACCAGCTCTGTTTTTATGAAGCCTAATGATAAATCTTTTATAGCCATGAGGTAATTCATTTTCAAAACCAAAGACTTCACCGCAATAATAGCCCGTTTCATCCCCTTCTTCACTTTTCGTCAATACATAATATTGAACATTTCTATAATTAGCTGCTGATGGGTAGGCAAGAAAATCTTCGACAGAGCTTTTAACCCGACTCTCTGTATCTAATTCAGGATCAAGTGAAACTTCAGTCATAATTCCTGCAATATATGCGCACCCAGCTACTAACAGTAACACCAAGGCTCTTAATAACATTTTAATGATACAGCTCAATAGAAAACACTGGTTATCATTATAGTTAATAATTAATTTTTTGCGACTCTACCCAAGTGTACTTAAGCCGTCAGCTTATCGTGCTTCTTTAGTTTTCATTATAGTTTGCAGTTAATTATGTCTCCCAATGTTATCTATTGAGTGAGTTGCCATATATAAACTAATATTGCCGCTGTTATTATCCAAATAACAGTTGCAACACTTAAACTTCCCCAAACTGTGATTTTTGTTGCTAATAAATATACCGTTAATAAATACATTGCATAAGGAATGAGAGACCACAACCCAAACAGTGCAGTTTTTCTCAGAGCTTCCGCTCCTTGCTCTTGTACAACAATAACATGTGCAATTAATGCGAATGTAGGAAAAAGAGGAACTAATCCTGCAATGTAGTAAATTTTACTACGCGAAAATAGTGCAATAACCAACACAGCTAAAGCACCTAAAAGGCATTTAAAGAGTAAAGAAAACATACCGCACTCAATAATTAAATTTTAAACATGGACTATTATTATCACAAATAATCCGTAAGTTAACTGTATTGTCGCTGTCAATGTACAACTACAGTGTCCTTTTCCCACCTTGAATCAGTAAAAACACCTAATTAACTTCAATTTTATGAGCTAAGTCAAATTGTTGGATATAAAGTATCCAGAAATAGTGCCGATACATTTATTCAGTCCCTACGCCTGATGCTTTCGCGTGACTACATATAACTTTTTAGCTATCGGACAGCTTCGATTTGCTCATGGTTAATCACGTTATGTTTAGAAGTCGTATTTAGTATGTGTGAAACATACTATTCGATGGTATGAAAGGAAATAATCAATGATGTCTGGTAATTTAAAAAAAATTAATTTTAGTTCAACTAAGTTCTCTTTTTCTGGTTTTAAGACAACAACTCTAGTCTGGTTTATTTCAGGCCTACTTATCGCCCTTCTTCTTTCAACTTGTTGGTTTTTCTTTAGTTCTTTAAAACAATATCAAGAGACATTAACCAAACTCGATACTATCTATAACGAACAAACTCAACTAAACAATACATGGCAGTCTTTATTACAAGCAAGAAATACATTAAATCGTGCTAGCTCTCGCCATTTATTAGTTATCAATAAGATGAAAACATCAAATACTGACATAGATAGTCTCATCGCGTTTTATCATAAAAAAATAGCTGAAACGGGTAATTATTGGGATGCATTTACAACCGTTTCCATCTACAAAAATAGTGACCAATTTGCTGAGTTAGAAAAATCATATAACGCGTTATACGCTGCATTAAATGAGCTTTCCGTATTTTTAGTTCAAGGAAAAACATATGACTTTTTAAACCAGCCGACTCAGGGATTTCAGGACACATTTGAGAAAAACTACGTAAAATATCATCAACAATTAAATAGTAGCTATCATGATATTGCTCTCGCAAGTGAGCAACTGTATAAACAAAGTTTGATTGGCTTAATCGTTACTATCTCAATCGTTATCCTCGTAACTCTGTTCATTCGCTTTATTCTACAGCTTTTCTTTATTCGCCCACTAAACCAAGTTATTGATGGTATTGAAAAAGTTAGCCATGGCGTTTTATACCATAGCTTTGATAACAAAGGTTTATATGAAATCAAATTACTTAAACAGCATGTATCTAATATGCAAAGTAAATTGATTGATATCGTCAAAAATATTTATGACAACACTCACCATATAAAAGTTGAGCTGAGTGATATCACTCAGATGAATCACGACCTTTCTATTCGAGCAGATCAACAAGCAGCCGCCATTGTTGAAACAGCAGCCAGCGTCGAAGAACTCGATTCATCTTTTAAATTGAATACCGCTCACACTAATCAATCGTGCAAATTGATGACAGAGACGAGTATAACAATTGATAAGAGTAATGAACTTATCTCTGATGTTGTTGAAAATATGGATGATATTGTCGATTTTTCGAAAGAAATTAGCAAAATTACTTCAACCATTGATAATATTGCGTTTCAAACTAATTTATTAGCATTGAATGCCGCTGTAGAGGCAGCTAGAGTGGGTGAACATGGCAAAGGGTTTGCAGTCGTCGCAAATGAAGTCCGCGAATTATCAATTAGTTGCACTCAAGCATCCAAAGAAATCAAGCTATTAATTAATAATTCAAATGATAAAATTAATCACTGTTTCCAGTTAGCCGCTGATGCAAATGACAATATTGTTTCAATTGCACAGGATACATCTAATATCAATGAGATGATCCAAAGTGTTGCGCTTGCCTCAAATGAACAAACCCATGGTGTTAGCCAAATACACCTAGCAATCAATGAATTAGACAACACTACACAAGCGAATGCAACCATGACTCGTGAATTGCAATCGTCCTTAAGAGCTTTGGAGTCCCAATCAGATTTATTAGAGGCTATTATTTCTATTTTTCACATTGAACCCAAAAGTGAACATGAAATAGATAGTGATACTCCCCAAGAGGCTAAAACTAAAAAAGTAAAACAATCTATCTAGCAAAGTATAACATTTCATTTAGGGGGTTGACTTTCTTTGGTCACCTCCAACATTTTTATCTTTTCTCTATTACTCCCTCCACGTTATCAATTTTTATTACTATGTTTTATAGCCATTTAATACTTTTTAGCGTTTATCTGATATAACAGATTACAATTACTTCTATGAAATCTGAGTTCATGATGACAATAAAAATTACTGTTCTTGTCGATAATAATACCCTGATTGATAGTTATTTCTGCGGTGAACCTGGTGTCTGCTACTATATCGAGGCCGATGATAAAAAAATATTATTCGATACCGGCTATTCAGATATATTTATTGATAATGCACACATTTTACATATTGACCTTGCAAATATCACTGACTTGGTTCTTTCTCACGGTCACAACGACCATACATGGGGCTTAAGTCACTTAATCCAATATTTTGACCGTCGTAACATTGAAACACCTGAAACGAAGCATCTGGTATACCACCCGGATGCCTTAATTCCTAAAAAATTTCAATCTAAAGTCATCGGAACAAATACATCTAAAGATATTTTAGCGTCCTACTTCAATTTAATAGAAGTGACTAAGCCTTATTATCTTTCTGAAAACATCGTATTTTTAGGCCAAATTCCTAGAATTAATAGCTTTGAAGGAAAAGAGCCAATTGGTACGACCCTGGACTTCAATCATAATATCGTTGACGACTATGTATTTGATGATTCAGCACTTGCAATTAAAACGACGGAAGGCCTAATTGTCGTAACTGGTTGCTCTCATTCTGGAATTTGCAATATCACTGAATATGCAAAACATGTAACTGGTATAAATAACATTGTCACCGTAATAGGCGGGTTTCATTTGCAACAAGCTTCAAAAGAGGTTTTGGAACAGACGGGGAATTACTTTCACCAACAGGATTTAAAATTTATACACCCATGTCATTGTACAGATCTCAACGCAAAAATACATTTAGCAAAATATGCGCCCGTACAAGAAGTCGGTACTGGATTACAACTAATTTACCCAAGTTAAACACTGTATGTAATCAAGGTAAAATCTTGTTTCTTATTAGACTTTACCTAAATTAGTAATATTAAATACCTTACAAATAATGAAGGTTTAAGTTCTTGAGCCTAAATCTTCATCCTTACTACTGCCTTTAATCATTCTTGTCATTTCTTCGCAACGGATAATTTTCCCATCTTCTATTTGAAAACAGGCAAATACCTCAAATTCACTTATTGAGCCATCTTTTTTAGTTGCTTTTGCCAAATGTTGAGTATGAACACACCCATCTCCCTCAGCGATAGATTTAATAGTAATAACAATCGACTCAGTGGCCTGCTTCAATACCTGTAAGTGTGCAATAAACTCATTAAAATCAATTTGCTTTCCATCAACAACTTGGATGTATTTATCTGAAAAATATTGTCTAGCCACAGACAATGAACCTATGCCCTCACCCAATACTGCGTTTAGTGCTTGTGTAACCCTCTGTGAATTAGTCATATTTTATCCCTTATCATAAAAATATCATTTTTAATTGTTATGGGTGTATTATTTTGTATTTCAAGTCAAAATTGAATTTATTATCTTTTAAACTTCACATTTATATTATCTTTCGATGATTTATCATTTGTCCGTGATTTAATCTGAAAGATAGTGCTTAATTTTATGCATTTTATCCCTTTTTTATATCACGATAACTTTTTGGGTAAACAATCAAAACTTATTTCTTATTCATCAACTTTAGTTTAGTTTTATTGGTGTTTTCAATTAATTACTCATTAACTCACTTTATGCGTAATTGAATCTCCTATAAAAAATTTCACTTTTATGCTTACTCCGATTTGGATTAAGGCTTAAGAACTGGTATTATTTAGTGGTCTATCTAAGCAATAGGCGCCTTATAACAATAACTATAAATATACATTTCCATTAGATACCCCTGCTTGCAGGGGCTTTTTTTGTTACGCAATGATATATAACGAAAAAGTCATTGCCAATAACCTATCCTAATTGCCAACCTTATATATCAATAAAGAATAACATCATATTTACTTTATTACACAATGGGTTATGCTAATGTCTTATTTGTACTGCTCATTAAATTTAAACCGATGAGTAAGGTACACTCGGAAAATTTAAAATATCTATTCAGAACTCGGAAAAACAAATGCCAATTAAAAATACCGGCTCAATTGAGCAAGATATTCTGGTGTATCTTGTCAATTCTTTCACACAAAATAACACTGGTGGTAACCCTGCTGGTGTTGTTCTCAACCCGCCGGTGCTCAGCACTTCACAAAAAATTGCTATTGCACAACAAGTTGGTTTTTCAGAAACAGCATTTGTCTATAATGGTGAAGAGACTGATTTTAAAGTGGAGTTCTATACCACTGAAGGTGAAGTCGATTTCTGTGGTCATGCAACATTAGCGGTGTTTTTCACTTTAGCTTCACTTAAGCTAATTTCTTCTGGGTGTTACACCCAAAAAACCAAAGCCGGTATTCTAAGTGTATCTGTTAGCCCAAACAATATCGTTATGGAGCAGGCGCTACCAACCTTAAGAAATGGGCCTAATATCAATGAAGTTGCAACAGCTCTTGGCATAACGAGTGAAATTATTACTGAAACAGGCTTACCTATTATGATAGTTTCAACTGGGTTACCTGACATTATTATTCCAGTGAATACAGGCTATTTAGATTTACTGCAGCCTAATTATGAAGCAATAACGGAAATCAGCAGAGAATCAAATGCTATCGGCTTCCATGTGTTTGAGTTAAGTCATGCTCGCTCAACCACAGCGCATTGTCGAAATTTTGCACCGCTCTATGGGATCAATGAGGAATCGGCAACAGGCAGCGCTAGTGGAGCACTTGGCTGCTATTTGGTCAATTATGTCTTACCGAATGAAACGCAATTTCTATTTGAGCAAGGCCGTGCGATGGGATGCCCCTCCTCGATTCATGTAACCATTAACTCACAAGCAAAAAATATCACTCAAGTGAAAGTTGGTGGCCAAGCAGCCATGATCGATACGCAAATGATACACATTTAACAAAGAATACAATATGTTCAGCTACATAAGTTATGATTTATTTAATAAAAAATAAGGCTAGCAAATGCAATATAATAGCCATGTTTTAATACCATTCCCTCGATTATTTATCATCGCTAAAAAGCTTAACTAACTAGTATAGAAACTTTTCCCAAGGATGGGATAGCCCTGCATATAATAAATGACTATGCCGTTAACCTATAACTATCTTCAATTAGTCCCTTAATTTCATCATCGGTAAGACTCCCTGGTATCTTTATCGTAATCCAATGCTCTTTATTCATATGATAAGCTGGATAAATATCATCCTTTAATCTCAATGAACCAATGAGCTCCGGTGGGGCTTTAAGGTTGACAATATTAACTATCTCTTCATTCTTATTTGGATCTAATTTACGAGATGAAATACGCATAATAACTGCAAACCATTTTGTATTGTTTTTTCGCCTAAAAACAAGATAATCAGGGTACTTTGCCCACGGACTATCAGGATCCACACCATAATTATTCTGAATATAATCAATCAATTCACTACGGTTCATTTGATCATCCCATTTCAATAATAAACTTCAGTAATATCACCTAACCTCATTATTGTATGCCGTCTCATCGACCTTGTAACTCTTCTTCTAAAACTTTATTAGGTCATAAGAGTCAAGCGATGACCGATAAATATCATGATGATCGTAGGAAAAATTGGCAGGTTTAAGCTATAAAATAACAATTGTTTTGTAGAAGAGTTTTGCAGAAGAATTTTTCTAGACAATAAAAAACGGGAACTATTAAGCCCCCGTTATTAATCACACCACGTAATAAATTACATGTGTTTAATGATAGCGTCACCGAACTCGCTACATTTCAGTAACTTAGCGTTTTCTAATTGACGTTCGAAGTCATAAGTTACTGTCTTAGCTTCGATTGCGCCTTCCATACCTTTAACGATTAAGTCTGCCGCTTCAACCCAACCCATGTGGCGCAGCATCATCTCAGCAGAGAGAATGATAGAGCCTGGGTTTACCTTGTCTTGGCCCGCATATTTTGGTGCAGTACCGTGCGTTGCTTCGAATAATGCACACTCAGAACCAATATTCGCACCTGGAGCAATACCGATACCACCAACTTGTGCTGCTAATGCATCAGAAATGTAGTCACCATTTAGGTTCATACACGCGATAACATCGTATTCAGCTGGGCGCAGCAGGATTTGTTGTAAGAAAGCATCTGCAATAACATCTTTAACAATGATATCTTTGCCTGTTTTAGGGTTTTTAATTTTAACCCATGGGCCGCCATCTAATAATTCACCACCGAATTCCTCTTGTGCTAATTGGTATCCCCAATCTTTAAATGCACCTTCAGTGAATTTCATAATGTTACCTTTATGAACTAAAGTCACTGAATCACGGCCGTTATCAATAGCATATTCAATAGCTGCACGAACTAAACGCTTTGTACCTTCTTCAGAACAAGGCTTAATACCAATACCACAATCTTGTGGGAAACGGATTTTAGTCACACCCATTTCATCTTTCAGGAATTTAATAACTTTGTCTGCTTCTGCACTACCCGCTTTCCACTCAATACCTGCATAGATATCTTCAGAGTTTTCACGGAAAATAACCATATCCGTCAATTCAGGTTGTTTAACTGGGCTTGGAGTGCCTTTATAGTAGCGAACAGGACGTAAACAGATATACAGGTCAAGTTGTTGACGTAGTGCAACGTTCAGGGAACGAATACCACCACCAACAGGAGTTGTTAAAGGACCTTTAATTGAAACACGGTAATCACGGATTAAATCGAGGGTTTCTTCTGGTAACCAAACATCTTTACCATAAATTTGTGTAGATTTTTCACCGGTGTAAACTTCCATCCAAGAAATTTTGCGCTCACCGTTGTAGGCTTTTTTAACTGCCGCATCAACCACTTTTAACATTGCTGGTGTAACATCGATACCAATGCCGTCACCTTCGATATAAGGGATAATTGGGTTGTTCGGAACGTTTAGTTTGCCTTTTGCATCAATGGTAATTTTAGCGCCTTCTGCCGGAACTACTACTTTGCTTTCCATTAACCTCTCCTTTCACTTGCGTATTTTGCTTGTTAATTTTTTGTAAGAGACGTGTCAATACTACTTCAATCTGCGTCGAACGCCAATGATTACTCATCTAAGCTTCAATGCCGATCGCATTTAACGTACTGTTTTATCTTGTAAGTTAATCGAATAACTCTTTATAAACACTTTTAAATCAATAAATTAATTTAAGTATTCTATTATTGAAAATAAATCAAACCGCGATGAAAAGTTGTCAAAGACTCATTTGAGCGAGTGACTTGATTTTGATTAAAGTACTTCCCTACAAAAAATAATATTAGCAAGTTAACTCAAATTAAAAATACGTTTTGCTCACACTATCACCATCCAAATAAACTCATATGTACTTATTTTTAAATAGAAAATTGTTTTTATTGATTTAAATGTTTTTAAAGTTGTTAATTAAATATTACATCGCCATGAAAAAATACCTCCTAGGATCCAACCGTTAAATCTCCTACACTAGATGCGGTAAATAACCACAAATTATAAATTCTTATTGAATGGCCATGAACAGACCGAACACGAAATCCGTTTCGAAGAAAAACCGCTACTCACCGAGGCCTACCGCTTTAAAACATAAAGCTAAACGGGTTTCGGTTAGTTCGCAAACATCAACTAAAATCATTTTATTTAACAAACCCTTTGATGTTTTACCTCAATTTACTGATGAACAAGGCCGCGATACATTAAAAAAATATATTCCAATCACCGATGTATACGCAGCAGGACGCCTTGATAGGGACAGTGAGGGGCTTTTAATTTTAACCAATGATGGAAAGCTACAGGCGCGTTTAACACAACCACAGAAAAAAACAGGGAAAATATACTATGCTCAAGTAGAAGGGCTCCCTGATGACGAGGCGCTGCTAAAATTTCGGCAAGGGCTGGTGTTAAATGATGGTCCAACGCTCCCCGCAGGCATCGAGTTAGTTGGCGAACCAGAATGGTTATGGCCAAGAAACCCACCTATACGGGAACGCAAAAATATCCCGACCAGTTGGTTAAAAATCACCTTATATGAAGGACGTAATCGGCAAGTCCGTCGTATGACGGCAAATATAGGTTTTCCAACACTTAGGCTAATTCGCTATCAAATTGGTGAATTTAATTTGGGAAATCTTTCAGTTGGCGAATGGAAGGAGGTAACTGTTGTTTAAACCTAATGTGACTGTAGCAACTGTCGTGCATGCTCAAGGCAAGTTTTTAGTCGTGGAAGAGTGGATAAATAACAAACCCACGTGGAATCAACCTGCTGGGCATTTAGAAGCGAATGAGACTATTTTGCAGGCCGCTGAACGTGAGTTGCTGGAAGAAACTGGAATAAAAGCCACACCAACGCAATTAATTAAAATTCATCAATGGATTGCCCCAGATAAAACCCAGTTTATCCGCTTTTTATTCGCCGTAGAACTTGGTTCCCTTTGTGAAACACAACCACAAGACAGTGATATTAGCGAATGCCACTGGCTAACGGCCGAAGAAATTTTACATAGCAGCTGCTTACGCTCGCCATTAGTTGCTGAAAGTTTGCGCTGTTTTCTCACAGGAAAGCATTATCCTTTAGATATCTTAACGGCTTACGGTGATCATTACCTTTAAGCCCTTAACTTCTGCTTGGTGAAATCTTCACCAAGCAATAATATTCCCCTCTAACTCTGGTGTAATGCGGGAACAACATGCTAAAGTATGGGGCTTGATTTTTCCGCAGTGAGATATTTCCATGTCAAATAATAGTACCATGTCAGATAACAGCCAAAAAAAAGTCATCGTCGGGATGTCCGGTGGTGTTGACTCCTCTGTATCCGCTTACTTGCTACAGCAACAAGGGTATCAGGTTGCTGGTCTGTTTATGAAGAACTGGGAAGAAGATGACGACACAGAATATTGCTCGGCTGCGGCTGATCTTGCTGATGCGCAAGCCGTGTGTGACAAACTGGGTATTGAACTTCATACCATTAATTTCGCTGCTGAGTACTGGGACAATGTTTTCGAACATTTTTTAACTGAATATAAAGCAGGTCGCACACCAAACCCAGATATCCTCTGCAACAAAGAAATCAAGTTTAAAGCTTTCTTAGAGTTTGCTGCTGAAGACTTAGGCGCAGATTACATCGCCACTGGTCACTATGTTCGCCGCCGCGATGTTGACGGAAAAAGCCAGTTATTACGCGGTTTAGATGGCAATAAAGACCAAAGCTATTTTTTATATACATTAAGCCATGAACAAGTTGCTAAAAGTCTGTTCCCTGTTGGCGAACTGGAAAAACCTGAAGTTCGTCGCATCGCTGAAGAAATTGGCCTGATTACAGCGAAGAAAAAAGATTCAACTGGCATCTGTTTTATTGGCGAGCGTAAATTTCGCGACTTTTTAGGCCGCTACTTACCCGCTCAACCCGGCCCTATTGTGACTGTCGATGGCGAAACTATTGGCCAACATGAAGGTTTGATGTACCACACTTTAGGTCAACGTAAAGGTTTAGGTATCGGCGGTACAAAAGAGGGGTCTGAAGAACCTTGGTATGTTGTCGATAAAGACGTTGAAAACAATATTCTTATCGTTGCACAAGGCCATGAACACCCTCGTTTAATGTCTGTTGGGTTAATTGCCCAGCAGTTACATTGGGTTGACCGAAAAACAATGACTGAGCCGCTACGTTGCGTCGTAAAAACACGTTATCGCCAAGCGGATATTCCTTGTACTATTACCCCACTGAGTGATGAACGCATTGAAGTCGCTTTTGATTACCCAGTTGCGGCTGTCACTCCAGGTCAATCTGCTGTATTTTATATCGATGAAGTTTGTCTCGGTGGCGGTATTATTGAAGCCCGTATTCAGGAGTAAATGTGGCAAAAAACTATTATGACATTACGCTTGCTTTAGCGGGTATCTGCCAAGCAAGCGCAATGGTTCAAAAACTTGCACATGAAGGTGTTTGTCTTGAGAAAGACACTGAAACCATGGTCAATTGCCTCACCAATATGAATCCAAAATCCACTTTGGATGTCTTTGGTAATGATACCGAAAATTTAAAAACGGGACTCAGTGCCCTGTTAGGCATGTTAACAGGCGGCAACAGTGGTTTATCCGCTGAAATGACACGCTATATGTTAAGTATTATGGCACTCGAGCGTCGTCTCAATAAAAACCAAGAAGCGATGAACCAACTTGGCCAACGTATTGAGCAATTCGAACGCCAAGCTGATTATTTTGAGTCACTTTCTGAAGGTGTATTTAACGCGCTTGCGGGTATTTACGTGGACGTAGTCAGCCCTGCGGGACCTCGAATTCAAGTCACGGGCTCCCCTGATATTCTAAAGAATACGTTAGTTCAAGCAAAAGTTAGAGCCACTTTACTCGCAGGTATTCGCTGCGCGGTGCTTTGGCAACAAGTTGGCGGAAGTCGTATCCAACTCATGTTCTCTCGCAGTCGTCTGGCTAATCAGGCGAAAGATATTTTGTCTCACCTTTAAATCTGGAGTTGCTACCAATGGAATTATCCTCACTGACCGCTGTATCCCCGATTGACGGCCGTTACGGTGATAAAGTCAGCACTTTACGCACTATTTTTAGTGAGTTTGGTTTACTGAAATTTCGCGTGCAAGTTGAAGTTCGCTGGCTACAAAAACTGGCTGCAACCGCTCAAATCAAAGAAGTTCCTTCATTTGACGCTGACGCAATCGCTTACTTAGATGAAATTGTCGCGAACTTCGGTGAAAAAGATGCAATGCGTATCAAAGAAATTGAACGCACAACCAACCATGATGTGAAGGCCGTAGAATACTTCCTAAAAGAAAAAGTGGCAAACATCCCTGCTCTTCATGCCGTTTCTGAATTTATTCACTTCGCTTGTACTTCAGAAGATATCAATAACCTTTCGCATGCATTGATGCTGAAAACCGCTCGCGAAGAAGTATTACTGCCACAATGGCGTCAAATTATTGATAAAATCAAAACAATGGCTCATGAGTACCGCAATTTGCCGTTACTATCACGTACTCACGGCCAACCTGCAACGCCTTCCACCATTGGTAAAGAGTTTGCCAACGTTGCTTATCGTTTGGAACGTCAATTCCGCCAGCTACAACAAGTTGAAATTTTAGGTAAAATCAATGGTGCAGTTGGTAACTATAATGCACATATGGTCGCTTACCCTGAAGTGAATTGGCACGAATTTAGCGAAACCTTCGTTACGTCTTTAGGCATTCAATGGAACCCATTCACCACACAAATTGAACCTCATGACTATATTGCTGAGTTATTTGATTGTGTCGCTCGTTTTAACACTATCGTGTTAGATTTCGACCGTGATATTTGGGGCTATATCGCATTAAATCACTTCAAACAAAAAACAATCGCTGGTGAAATTGGTTCTTCCACTATGCCACACAAAGTAAACCCGATTGATTTTGAAAACTCTGAAGGTAACTTAGGGTTAGCAAATGCCGTCTTAGGCCATTTAGCAAGCAAGCTTCCTGTTTCTCGCTGGCAGCGTGACTTAACGGACTCGACAGTATTACGTAATCTCGGTGTCGGCTTAGGTTATGCATTGATTGCTTATCAATCAACCATGAAAGGCCTAAACAAATTAGAAGTTAATGAACAGCATTTACTGGATGAATTAGACCAAAACTGGGAAGTACTAGCTGAGCCGATTCAAACCGTAATGCGCCGTTATGGCATTGAAAAACCATATGAAAAACTCAAAGAATTGACCCGTGGCAAACGCGTTACCGCCGAAGGGATGAAACAATTCATTGATAGTTTAGAATTGCCAGAGCATGAAAAATCACGTTTGAAAGAGATGACACCGGCTAACTACATCGGTTACGCTGTCACTTTTATTGACGAGCTAAAATAGCCTCGATAGTGTCAAATTGGGCGGCTTCTAAGTCGCCTTTTTTAATTACCATTCTGAATTCCCCGTTCTATCCCTCATGCTAAATTATCTAGAGATAAATATAGATAAACTATTTTTTAGGTTCGTTTGATTTATATTTACTTAATCCCTTGTCGTTGTTCAGAACTCTTTTTACCATAGCGTATCTAGTGCTACTATCTGATAAATTGTAGCTATCTCTTTTCAATATGAGGGTTTCCGATGCGTATTCTTATTGTCGAAGACAATGCATTACTTCGTCACCATTTAACCGTACAGCTTAAAGAGCTTGGTCATCAGGTTGACTCCGCTGAAGATGCAAAAGAAGCTGACTACTTTTTACACGAAAGTTGCCCAGATATCGCAGTAGTTGATTTGGGCTTACCTGATGAAGACGGGCTTTCCATGATAAAACGCTGGCGTGGCGAGCACGTCAATATTCCACTTTTAGTACTGACGGCTCGGGAAAGTTGGCAAGAAAAAGTACAAGCGCTAAACAGTGGTGCAGATGACTACGTGACAAAACCTTTCCAACTAGAAGAGCTGGTCGCCCGTATGCAAGCTTTAATGCGCAGAAATAGCGGTCTCGCGTCACAAGTACTCGAATTAGGCAATTTCGTTATTGACCTCTCACGTAAAGAATTTACAGTTAACGATGAAACCGTCAAATTAACTGCTTTTGAGTACACCATCATTGAAACACTGCTTCGCAACAATGGGAAAGTGGTTAGCAAAGACTCGTTAATGCGCCAGCTTTATCCAGATGCCGAACTTAGAGAAAGTCATACTATCGATGTTTTAATGGGCCGATTACGCAAAAAAATTCAACAATTCCATAGTGATGATGTGATTGTCACTGTACGTGGCCAAGGCTATCGTTTTGATGTGAATGGCTAATATGAAGCTACGTAAATTTAAGTTCAAGCCCCTTTCGCTACGAGCGCGTTTTCTCTGTGCAACATCAGCCGTGATCTTGGCGCTCTCTTTGTCTTACGGTATCGTAGCAATTTTGGGGTATCTAATTAGTTTCGATAAAACAACTTACACCCTATTACGTAGCCAAAGTAACTTAATTTACAGCCTAGCCCAATGGCAAAATAATAAAATTGATATTCGTGTTCCACCAAATTTCACGTTAAATAACCCTACTTTGGTTATTATTTATGATGAACAAGGTCTCGTATTATGGCGCCAACGGGATGTACCTAGCGTTGAACGGCTGATCCGTAATGATTGGCTAAAAAAAGAGGGCTTATATGAAATTGATACGGACATTCGTGAAACTCGCCAACTCCTAGACGACAACCCCGAGTTCAACACAAAATTAGACGACATGGGTAATGACGACGAACCGCTTACTCACTCCGTGTCCGTTAACCAATATGCAGCAAGCGAAAACCTGCCGCCTCTCACCATTGTCGTTGTTGACACCCTACCACAAGACTTACAAAATACCGGGTTAGTTTGGGAGTGGTTTGGTTACGTTTTACTGGCTAACTTAATTTTAGTCATCCCTTTATTATGGTTGGCCGCTTATTGGAGCCTACGGCCAATTAAATCATTAGTATCACAACTCAGTAGCCTAGAAAAAGGTGAACGGGATGCACTGGACGAGAACCCACCGTATGAGCTTCGCGGCCTAGTACGCAACCTTAATATTTTGTTAACGAATGAACGAAAGCGCTACAGTAAATATCGCACCACACTTTCTGATTTAACACACAGTTTAAAAACGCCGTTAGCTGTTTTACAGTCGACATTACGCCTGCTTCGCTCAGGCAAACAAATGAATATTGAACAAGCTGAGCCTATCATGCTTGAACAAATTGGCCGTATTTCTCAGCAGGTTGGTTATTATTTACACCGTGCGTCAACGCAGGGTGATGAAAACATGATGCTACGTGAAATTTCATCTGTTCCATCAATATTAGACAGCCTTGCAAGTGCCCTACATAAAGTTTACCAGCACAAAGGGGTTTCTATTACGGTTAATGTTTCTCCTGAAATAACCTGGCTAGGTCAGCCTAATGACTTCATGGAAGTAATGGGCAATATTATGGAAAATGCGTGTAAATATTGCCTTGAATTTGTCGAGGTTAGCGCTATTACGGGAGCTGATAGCTTAACATTAATTGTTGATGATGATGGTCCTGGAGTACCTGAAAGCAAACGTAGCTTAATTTTTGTTCGAGGGCAACGTGCAGATACGCTTCGTCCAGGCCAAGGTTTAGGCTTATCCATTGCCGTGGATATTATCGACCAATATGACGGGGAGATCACAATTAGTGACAGCCCTCTTGGCGGTGCTCGTTTATCCGTCACATTTAGGCAGCAATCTATGATTGAAGATAGTTAATCTGTGATATGTGTCCGTTTGCCCCCTATTTTACAAACCATTTCCGGTATACTATTTGTGAAGTGTTTTATGAAAAGTCGTTTAGGGTGGCTAACTTGTTTACGCCCAAGATAAACCGTCACCCCATGTTTCTCATAAAGTTTATTTAGCATCATACCAGTGTATATAGGTCATTTTTCAGTATTAAGGCCGGGTATATTGCAATAAACAGATTAGCAATATTTAGCAGCTCCAAGGGACAATAAGATGGATTACAAACTAAATCTCGACTGGCAAAGTTTTCTCGACAGTCACTGGCAAAAGCGCCCATTGCTTATTAAAAAAGGGTTTGCGAATTTTATTGATCCTATCTCACCTGACGAACTTGCCGGTTTGGCAATGGAAGATGAGGTTGATAGCCGTTTGGTTAGCCATAAAGAAGGAATTTGGCAAGTTGGTCATGGCCCATTTGAAAACTATGAGCACCTCGGTGAAGAAAATTGGTCTATTTTAGTTCAGGCTGTTGACCATTGGCATCACCCAAGCTCTGCGTTGATGAAACCATTCCGTGTGCTTTCAGACTGGCGAATGGACGATTTAATGATCTCCTACTCGGTTCCCGGTGGTGGTGTAGGCCCTCACTTAGACCAATACGATGTGTTTATTATTCAAGGTGAAGGCCGCCGACATTGGCGAGTGGGCGAAAAAATCCCAATGAAACAACACTGCCCACATCCTGACTTACTGCAAGTGCAACCCTTTGATGCCATCATTGATGAAGAGATGGAACCTGGCGATATTCTCTATATCCCACCAGGGTTTCCACATGAAGGCTACGCCATTGAACCTTCATTAAATTACTCAGTTGGCTTTCGTGCACCAAATACTCGTGAATTAATCAGTAGCTTTGCTGACCACTTAATCTCTAACGATTTAGGTAGTTACCGTTATAGTGACCCCGATTTATCATTTCGTGATAACCCCGCAGAGATCTTGCAAGGTGAACAAATTAAGCTACGTGAGATGATGGGATCACTCATTAATGACCCTGAACTATTTCGTAAATGGCTAGGTGAGTTTATCTCACAATCACGCCATGAATTAGACATTGCACCACCTGAGCCGCCTTATGAGCAAGAAGAAATCTATGATTTACTTAAAACTCAGCAAGAAACCTTATACAAATTAAATGGTCTTAGGGCATTGCGTGTTGGCGACCAATTTTTTGTGAATGGAGAATGCTTAGAAACTGAGTGTTATGAAGCCGCTGATAGCTTATGTCGCTATGATGCTGTTAATAGCCAACTTTTAGCTGATGCCATTGATGACGTTAATTTTATCGCACTGCTTACCGCACTCGTCAATAATGGTTACTGGTATTTTGATGATTAATCGGTACCTATAATATTAAATTTGTATTTTATGAAAGGCTCATTAAATATGGGCCTTTTCTTCAAAATAATCTTATTAGTATTATATAACATCTCTCTCCTACCCATTAATAAAAACCGCTGACTGTAATTAAAATACCTTTATTAATAACTAAATTATTTATTTTAATATGTATTTCATTCCCCGTTCATATACTCCCATTATGAGTCTTACTTACCCATAAGCACGCAAAGATAAAGGACTTTATTTGATTCGATTCTAAACTCTTTTACTTCAATATCGCCAATTTTACACAGCATTAATTGCTTCTTTTAAAGATGATAACAACATGAACATAGAAACACTTTTGGCTTTATCATTGTTTTCCTTTGTGACATCCATAACGCCAGGACCCAATAATATTATGTTACTTGCTTCAGGCATTAATTTTGGATTTAGGAAAACATTGCCGCATTCATTTGGGGTATCAATCGGTTTTCTTATTATGCTCGTTGCAGTAGGGCTAGGTGTGGGCACATTGATCCAATCATCCCCTATGGTTTATTCGATATTAAAATATTTTGGAATTATTTATTTGTTCTGGCTTGCATGGAAAACGACTATTAGCCACTCAATTGCACAGACAAATAACCAAGAAATTAAACCACTAACTTTCTTAGAAGCGGCACTATTTCAATGGATAAACCCTAAAGCATGGATGATGGCGGTCTCTGGAATAGCGATGTATACCAATACAACTGCGCCCTATTTATCAATGTTGCAGGTCGCTATAATATTTGCAGCTGTCAATTGGCCATGTGTTGCTATCTGGGCTATGTTTGGAAGTAAATTAAGAGAAAGGCTAAAACAACCTAAGACATTAAAGCGATTTAACTTAGTCATGGGAGTTTTACTGGCACTTAGTGGTATTTCTGTATTATTTCAATAACAACAGTAAGAGTGCTTATTGTTATAAGCACTCTTACTTCTCAAAAATATCACGATTGCCGTGCGTGAATAGCCGTTAGCTCCGCAATACGCATGATCACACTAACAGCCTGCTCCATACCTTCTTGTGTTATAAATTCGTGTTTACTATGGAAATTATAACCACCTGTAAAAATATTTGGGCACGGTAAGCCGCGATGTGAAAGCTGAGCACCGTCGGTACCACCACGAACAGGTTGAATAACGGGCTCAATGCCACAATCAAGCATTGCTTGTTTCGCTAATTCAATAACATGTGGGTACTTCATGACCTCTTTATGCATGTTATAATAGGTATCATCAAGCGTCAGTTCGATATAACAGCTTGGATGTAGCCCTTCGCCAACTTTTTCAGCAATTCGAATGATATTTTTCTTCCTAGCTTCAAAGCCTGCTAAGTCAAAATCACGAATAATATAATTCAACTCGGCCTTTTCTACTGTCCCTTTTAACGATGTTAAATGATAAAACCCTTCATATCCTTCTGTATTTTCAGGTGTTTCATCAGGAGGTAACATCGAGTGAATACGATTCGCTAGCCCTAATGCATTGACCATCACCCCTTTGGCTGTACCTGGATGAGTGTTATTACCAACAATTTTAATCGAAACATTGGCAGCATTAAAATTTTCATACTCTAATTCACCAACACCACCACCATCGACGGTATAGGCCCACAATGCATCAAATTGTTTAAAATCGATATGGCGAGCCCCGCGTCCTATCTCTTCATCAGGAGTAAATGCAAGACAGATTTTACCATGCGGAATATTCTTTTCCTTTAAGCGTACTAATGCTGTAATGATTTCTGCAATACCCGCTTTGTCATCGGCACCGAGTAAAGTTTTACCATCGGTCATAATCAGGGTTTTGCCAATCATTTCATGGAGTACCGGAAACATCACAGGGGATAGCACTTCATCACCAATACCTAACGCAATATCCCCTCCTCGATAATTTTCGAGTATTTGTGGACTCACGTTTTTACCTGAGAAATCAGGCGCTGTGTCTAAATGTGAAATAAAACCAATCGTTGGAACATCCCAACTAACATTTGATGGCAAATAGGCCATCACGCAACCTTGGTCGCTTAGTGTTATTTTTTCAAAACCTAATTCGTTCAGCTCATTAACTAATGCACGGGCAAACTTTAACTGTCCCGCACTGCTCGGTACTGTTTTTGCGTTTAGTTTTGACTGTGTGTCGAAAGCAGTATATTCAAAAAACCGCTCTAAGAGTTTGTCCATACCCTTCCCCCTAAAATATTAATGCTCATATTATGGGAAAGATCACAGATTCAATTATTGTCTCAAATCAGCTTTCCTGTTAATGCTCACTATTTTTATGATAAATCTTTAATAAAATTTATTTTTCAGCCTATTTTTTTATTGATTAACTATTATAGTCACAATCAGCACATATAATTAATAAAGCTAATAATCAAATTATATTAATTAGTAGGTTGTTCGTTATTTGTTACCTAAAAACACTCCATTTGGTTAACTTTCACTCACCCACTACACAGATCATCAATTATTAAATTGAAATAGTGTGCTATATATGATGTCTAATTTTTTATTTATTAGCTAATTAATAAACAAAACGAAATTTTACTCGTTAATAGGAATGTTCATGTCAAAAACATGTTTAATTTATGGTGTCAGCAAAGGCTTAGGCAAGGCATTAGTCGAAGGATTTCCTGAAAAAGTAGACCATATTTATGGTGTTTCCCGCTCAAAACCCCCTTTTGAACAAACTAATTTTACGTGGATCCCTGCTGATTTAAATGACATTAATAGTGCAAATGCCATTAAGCATGTTATTCAAAATCAACCTATTCATACTTTAATTTATAACGTTGGCATATGGGAAAAACTGGCGTTTAATGAGGAGTACCAATTTGAGTCCACTGATGACATAGAGTTACTCAATATGGTTCAAACCAATATAAGCGCCTGTTTATTAAACTTAAAAGCGCTTTTACCTAATTTGCGCCTAGCAAAAAACAGTAAGATTATATTGATTGGTTCCACATGGGGTTTAGATAATCATAATGGCAAGGAAGTCACCTTTTCTGCCACCAAATATGCCCTCAGAGGAATAGCTCAGTCATTAAGAGAAACTCTGCGAGAAGATAAAATAGCAATATCAGTCATAAACTTAGGTTATCTAGCAACTGAGTTCCCATTAACTGTTTCTGTCGATGAAGTCATTGAAAGAAGTGATGGGCAATTAATCCCATTACAAGATGTTGTCAATGCCGTACGCTTTATCGCCAATACCAGCAATGCAACTTGCGTCAAAGAGATTACAATGCCCGCTATGATGGATACGAATGTCTAATCTATAAGAGAAAACAATGTGTTTTCCCTTATATTGCCATATATTGAAAGCTTATTGCGTGGTATTCGTTGTCTGTAACTCAGTAATAAGCTTATTAATATATTCAACAACGACTTTGCTAGCTAAACCATAGTGTTTTTCATCGAACTCACTTTCCACTTGGCTAGGCTCTAAATTAAGTTCTACCGTATGGGCCCCATGTAATTTTGCCTCATGGACAAAACCTGCAGCAGGGTAAACATGGCCAGACGTCCCAATAGAAATAAAAATAGTCGCCGATTCAATGGATTGATAAATATAATCCATGCCAATTGGCATTTCACCAAACCAAACAATGTGAGGTCTTAGCGGTTGAGGAAATTGACAACAATGACAACGATCATCCGTGGATAAATCCCCTTTCCACTCCAATACTTGATTTGACCAATTACAGCGAACTTTTAATAGCTCTCCATGCATATGGATAACCCGCTGACTCCCCGCTCTTTCATGCAAATTATCTATATTTTGCGTAATTAACAAAAAGCGGTCACCAAAAAGTTCTTCAAGCTGTGCAAGTGCATAGTGAGCAGCGTTAGGCTTAATATTTTCTTGCTGTAACTGCCGACGCCGCTCATTATAAAAACGTTGTACTAATTCAGGATCACGCTCGAAACCTTCAGGAGTAGCGACATCTTCAACGCGATGCTCCTCCCATAACCCATCCGCAGAACGGAATGTTTGGATCCCAGATTCAGCTGAAATTCCAGCCCCCGTCAAAACGACGATATTGACATTTTTCATGTTATCCAATCTATTATCTATATAAAAAGACCGGTTACGAAGTCGCTGGCGGCGTATACATTTATTCTTACGAGCTTTTTTTAACCTATAACGAAATCGCAACATCAAAGCTTCCTTTCATCCATATAACCAATAAATTTATACCGTATTAAATATTAATTGTTTTCTATCATGTCATTACGACATGAATTTATAAACCTTGATTGTTTGAAATTATTTAAAACAATCAAGCTCAAGTGTGTATTTTATTGGCATATTAACCATTTCCTTACCATAACTGATGACATTATCTAAATGTTAACATACTAAAACGCATCATCATGCTGAATGCAAATAAAAATATCGAAGGTATCGATTTTGTCACTTTTTGTTCATGAAAATGACATCATATCTTCATAAATACGCCATAAAACCGACACAATGGGAAAACAATAAAAAAACCTTTCTCGTTCACTCTGAGTGCAGTTAAAATACGCCTCGCAGATTTTACTGTGTTATTAACTCACCACTACAAGGGATTTCATGGAAAAGTTTTTTGAAAGAGCGATGTATGCTTCACGTTGGATTTTAGCGCCTATCTATTTTGGGCTTTCACTGACACTATTGGCTTTAACCATTAAGTTCTTTCAAGAGCTGTACCATATTTTGCCAAATATCTTTTCAATTCCTGAAGCGGACTTAATTTTGACGCTATTATCATTGATTGATATGGCATTAGTCGGTGGGTTATTGGTGATGGTGATGTTTTCAGGTTATGAGAACTTTGTTTCCCAAATGGATATTCCTGACAGCAGCGAAAAACTCGGCTGGCTTGGAAAAATGGACGCTTCATCATTAAAAAATAAAGTCGCGGCTTCCATTGTTGCAATTTCCTCAATTCACTTGTTAAAAATCTTCATGGACTTAAAAGGTGTCTCAAATGACAAACTAATGTGGTATGTCATTATCCATTTAACCTTTGTATTGTCTGCATTCGTTATGGGTTATCTAGATAAAATGACAAAAAAATAAACAGTAAAATTTATTTTCAAAGTGCCTAATCTCCACAGATAGGCACTTATCTGTTGGCTAATCTTATCTTTATTCCCCTCTTCATTTTCCGCGTTGTGTTACCATCACTGTCCTGAATACCAGTAGCAAGGATACTCAACATGAGCCAACATTTTGTCGGCAAATATGAAGCTGAGATTAAATTTCAATTACCAGACCCTGACACTTTTTTGTATAAAATAAGAGCCGACTTAGCTGAACCCTTTACGGAAAATAATACAGAAACAGATTATTTCTATGAAAACCCGCATTTACCACTGGCCGACAATAACGTCAGCATGTATGTACGTGAAATGGTGCCATCAGGCATAAAATTATGGATAGTTAAAGGCCCTGGGGTTTCTGAATGCAAAGCCATTAATATTGATGACTGCCGCCATGTACAAAACATGTTGACGACACTGGGATACCATTGCTACTTAACCACGACAAAGGTAAGAAGTATTTATTTTCTGAATGACATACACATTACAATTGACCATCTTAGTGGGATCGGTTGGTTTGCTGAGTTTGCCATCATGACTGATGAGCAAGATTTACTTGATAGTTTATATAAAAGGTTGATGGCGACGGCCAAAAAGTATGGATTTACAGAAGAAATGGTCGAAACTCGCAGCTATAGACACATGTTTTTAACTGCACAGTCATCAAATAAAGAGCCAATAAATTTTTAGCGCCATCCCCTAAAAATAATTAGCTCTTTACCCCTAATAACTATTGGCCACTCAGGATCCGCGCTGGGTCTAACTTACTCGCTCGGCGAGCCGGATACCAGCTGGCTAGCAGGCTTAATATAATGGTTGTAATTAAAACATAAACCACATCCATAACATGCAATTCAGAAGGTAAAAAATCAATAAAATAGACATCGCCGGATAAAATTGGATGGCCAACAATAGCCTCTATGACCTTGATCATTGACGTTAAATTTAAGGATATGGCGACCCCAAGTACTGCGCCAATCAAAGAACCAACAAGGCCACCCAACAAACCATACCATAAGAAAATAGCGCGGATTTGCCTATCTTTTGCCCCTAAGGTTCGCAATACAGCGATATCACTACTTTTATCTTTAACGGCCATAACAAGCGTAGAAACAATATTAAAACAGGCAACACCGATGACTAAGATCATAGCTAAATACATGATACTTCTAACCATTTGAATATCATTGTACATATAGCCATAATCACCAATCCAACTTTTTACAACAACATGATGCATAGTTTTCAAACCTGCATCATAAACGACTTGATCGGCAATAAATGGGTCTGTGGCTTTGATTTCAAACCCTGTCACACCATCCCCATAGTCGAGGTATTCCTGTGCATCTGCGAGTGGAACAAGAGCCAATTGGTGATCTAGCAGGCCACTAAGTTTAAAAACCCCTGTCACCTGCACACGAATACGCTTAGGTTGCTGAATTTTTAAGCTAGCATCCGTATTTGGGATCATGATTGTCACCCAATCCCCAACCTTCACATTCAATGCATCAGCCACACCTTGGCCTAAAATAATCGATTGTTTACCCGCTTCAAAATGCTGCCAAGCGTCATTGAGAATAAACTGTGGTAATGCGCTGACTTGTGGCTGAGTCTCTCGTGAAACTCCCATCACTTGGATTGCTTTTAAATTTGCGCCACGCTCAAGCAACCCAGTAAAATTGATGTAAGGGCTAACGCCTTCTACACCCGGTGTTTTCCGAATAACTTGTTCAGCAAATTCCAAATCTTTATAAGGAGGTTTAACTGCATATATTTGCCCATGGGGAACGACAGATAATACACGGTTATTTAATTCACGCTCAAAGCCGTTCATCGCGCTCAAACCGATAATGAGCACCGCAACCCCGAGAACAATACCCAACGTTGAAACTATCGAGACTAACGAGACCATCCCAGTTCGACGTCGGCCACGGCTGAAACGTAGCGCCGTGAGTAGTGAAAGAGGCAATTTAGACATTACCGAGCCCCCAAGGTAATTTCCTGCTGCAAATGCCCATCACGCATTTCCAATTGGCGAGATAACCGGCGAGCCAGTGTCATATCATGAGTGACCACTAAAAATGCGGTCCGCTGTGTTCGGTTTAATTCCCCCAGCAATTCAAAAATGGCGTCTGCATTACGTAAATCCAGATTACCTGTCGGCTCATCGGCTAAAACCAATGCTGGCTCATTCACTAACGCCCTTGCAATAGCAACACGCTGACGCTCTCCCCCTGATAATTCAGAAGGACGATGCCCTGCCCGATGTGCTAGCCCGACGGCTTCTAGCATTTCGGTCGCTTTCGAAAATGCTGTTTCTTTCGCAACCTTGCCAATTAATAAAGGCATCGCCACATTCTCTAGGGCGGTAAAATCCGGTAAAAGATGATGAAATTGGTAAATAAAACCTAAATCTTTATTACGAATAGCCGCACGTTCATCTGAGGATAATTGATTAATATGCTGCCCACGAAAAATGACATTCCCTTCTGATGGGGTATCTAGGCCACCCAGTAAATGTAATAAGGTACTTTTACCTGAACCAGAACTTCCCACAATGGCCATCATTTCCCCAAGCCCCATGGAGAAACTGACATTTTTCAACACTTGCGTCGACAATGTCCCTTCTTGATATGTTTTACTTAAATTTTCACAGACCAGAAGTGGTTGTTTATTCATAACGTAAAGCCTCAGCAGGTTGAACCGCTGCTGCACGCCAAGAAGGATAAAGCGTTGCCAGCAGAGAAATCAGCATTGCACTCAGTGCAATAATTAAAATACCAGAGTAATCAAGCACAATAGGTAAAGAGACACCTTTGGGTAATAAACCAATCAGCGGCATAATGATATTCAGTTGACTAGACAGTATTGTGCCTAATATTGTGCCGATGAGTGAGCCAATCACCCCCGCCCCTGCACCTTGGATCATAAATATCATTAAAATACGCCAACGTTTGAGACCAAGAGTTTTTAAAATAGCCACTTCACCTTGCTTTTCCATCACTAACAATGATAGCGAGGTAATAATGTTAAATGCCGCCACTGCGATAATTAAGCTGAGCAATAAGCCCATCATATTTTTTTCCATGCGAACGGCTTGGAAAAACTCCCCTTTACGCTCTCGCCAGTCTTTCCACACTAAGCCGTCTGGTAACGTTTGCTGACTCAGAACGTCAACCTTTAAAGGTTCATCCAAATACAAACGCCACCCAGTAATGTGCCCTGTTGGATAACGTAGCATACGTGCAGCATCTTGCTGTGCGACAACCAATTCGCTCGTATCCGCTTCCCCATTCGTTTGGAAAATACCTGCAACGGTGAATAAGCGCTGACTTGGAATACGCCCCATCGGTGTTAACTGACTCACCCCAGGAATAATTAAGCGAACTTCATCACCACGTTTTACGCCAAGCGTTTCAGCCAGTTTGTTTCCCAGAAAAACATTATAGCTGCCTTCTTTAAGGTCACTACGTTGCCCAACAACCAGTTTATCCAATAACAGCGAAGGTTCTTCGGGTTCAATCCCCCCCATGACACCAACGCCAACATTGGTTCGGCTTTGTAGTACCACATCAGATTGCACAATAGGTGCGACATGGCTAACACCGTTTAAATGCTGTAGATCGGTTATTGGATATTTTGCTGGGTCTATGTTTCCAGAGGCAGAGGTTAAAATTGCCTGCGGCATATAAGCAAGTATGCTATCTTGTAAAGATCGCTCGAACCCATTCATCACTGAAGTGACGGTTATCAATGCCGTCACCCCCAGTGTGATGCCAATAGCAGATAAACTGGAAACGAAACGCCCAAATTTATCTGCAGCGCGCCCACGTAAATAACGTAGGCCTATAAATAATGAGACAGATTGGTGCATGAAATCTATGATGCCCCTGTTGCCAAAGCGAAGTGTTCAGCGATAATAAAGGGTACGATTGATGAATGGAACCACTCGATGGTTTTTTTTCTGCTTTGGATGCCTTTTTGTCTGACTTTCAGACGAATTACGGGTTAAAACTGATTGTTTTGTTCCGAATTTTGTAGTTTAACTATTCATTGATTAACTTAACTATTTTTCGTACAAAATTTGGCTATGTTTGTGCTAACTCTTGTTTAACCGCTTACTAATCGCTGTGAGATACCGAAGATTTCTATGTTGTCAAAATTTCGTTATGAACTCCCTAGTCGTAGTGGCGATGTTCGCCATTTAGGTTGCCTTATCGGGGCGGCTGGTGCACTTGAATGTGGAGAAATAATACAACGTCATCAAGGGCCTGTTATCATCGTGACACGTGACATGCAAAATGCATTACGTTTAAAAGATGAAATTCAACAGTTTACACAACACCCTATAGAGACACTTTCTGATTGGGAAACATTGCCATATGACAATTTCTCCCCCCACCAGGAAATTATTTCTCATCGTTTATCGACTTTGTACCGCTTGTCCAGTTTACAAAAAGGCGCGTTAATTCTTCCCGTCAATACACTGATGCAAAAAGTCTGCCCTGCTGACTTTTTAACCAGTCATGCCTTGGTGATGGCAAAAGGTGATAAACTTTCCCGTGATAACTTACGCAATGAGCTCGATAACGCGGGTTACCGTCATGTAGAACAAGTTTTAGAACATGGCGAATATGCAACACGCGGAGCGCTGCTCGATTTATTTCCAATGGGAAGTTCATTACCGTTTCGTATTGATTTCTTTGATGATGAAATTGATAGCTTGCGAACTTTTGACGTTGACTCGCAAAGAACCCTCGAGGAAGTCGAGCAAATTAATTTACTCCCAGCGCATGAGTTCCCGACAGATAAAGACGCGATTGAACGTTTCCGCAGCCAATGGCGCGAGCGTTTTGAAGTTCGCCGTGACCCAGAACATATTTACCAACAAGTCAGTAAAAACACCTTACCAACGGGTATCGAGTATTGGCAGCCTTTATTCTTCGCACAGCCATTGCCCTCTTTATTTGAGTATTTACCGCCATCAAGCTTAATTGTTTCGCAAAGCTTACAAGAGGCCGCTGAACGCTTTCAGGTTGACACCCAGCAGCGGTATGAAAGCCGCGGTGTCGACCCAATGCGCCCATTGCTCCCGCCATCTGAACTCTGGCTAACCGTTGAACAACTTAATCAATCGTTAAAAAACTGGCCACGTATTCAGTTATCTCCCGAGTCTCTGCCCAAAAAAGCGGCAAATACCAATTTAGATTATCTGCCATTGCCTGATATCAGCACACAAGGGCAAAGCAAAACGCCACTCGAAAAATTGCGGCAGTTTACTGAACAGTTCGATGGAACTATCGTCTTTTCTGTCGAAAGCGAAGGCCGACGTGAAACCGTTACCGAACTATTAGCTCGTTTAAAAATTCGCCCTGAAATTATTCAAAGCTATACTAGCCCTGCGGACAACCGGTTTGCCATCACCATTGGGGCCGCTGAACATGGCTTTATTCAGTCTGATATCCATAAAGCACTAATTTGTGAAAGCGATTTACTTGGGGAGCGTGTTGTTCGCCGTCGGTCGGATAATCGCCGCGCCATTAATACCGATACCCTCATTCGTAATTTAGCTGAGTTACGCACTGGGCAACCTGTTGTGCATATTGAGCATGGTGTGGGTCGTTACCAAGGGCTCATTACCTTAGAAGCGGGCGGAATTAAAGCTGAATATTTAATTTTAACCTATGCGGGTAATGATAAACTGTATGTTCCTGTTTCTTCACTCCATTTAATTAGTCGTTATGCCGGTGGTGCGGATGAAAATGCCCCATTGCATAAATTAGGCAGTGATAGCTGGGGACGCGCACGTCAGAAAGCCGCAGAAAAAGTACGTGATGTTGCGGCCGAACTGCTTGATATCTATGCACAACGAGCCGCTAAGGCTGGCTTTGCATTTAAGCATGATAAACAGCAATACCAAGAGTTTTGTCAAGGTTTTCCATTCGAAACAACGCCTGACCAAGAAGCCGCCATCAATGCTGTTCTCAGTGACATGTGCCAGCCATTAGCGATGGATCGTCTCGTTTGTGGCGATGTGGGCTTTGGTAAAACCGAAGTGGCAATGCGAGCCGCATTCCTTGCGATTAATAATAACAAGCAAGTTGCCGTGTTAGTCCCCACGACACTACTTGCACAGCAGCACTATGATAACTTTAAAGATAGGTTTGCTAACTGGCCTGTTCGCATCGAAATGTTGTCACGCTTTAAAACAGCGAAAGAGCAACAACAAATTATTACCCAGACCGCTGAAGGCAAAGTGGATATTCTGATTGGTACCCACAAGTTGCTACAAAGTGACTTGGTATGGAAAGATTTAGGCTTACTTGTCGTCGATGAAGAGCACCGCTTTGGTGTCCGTCATAAAGAACGGATCAAAGCCATGCGTGCAGACGTTGATATCTTAACACTCACTGCCACACCTATCCCTCGTACGCTCAATATGGCCATGAGTGGTATGCGTGATTTATCTATCATCGCCACACCACCCGCGCGCCGCTTGGCCGTAAAAACCTTTGTACGCCAATATGATGACTTAGTTGTCCGTGAAGCAATTTTACGTGAAACCTTGCGTGGCGGCCAAGTTTATTACCTTTACAATGATGTTGAAAATATTGAAAAAGCAAAAGCACGCCTTGAAGAGTTAGTCCCTGAAGCGCGTTTTGTTGTTGGCCATGGTCAAATGCGTGAGCGTGAATTAGAACGCGTAATGACAGATTTCCATCATCAACGTTTTAATGTATTGATATGCACAACAATTATTGAAACGGGTATTGATATACCGACGGCTAATACCATTATTATTGAACGTGCTGACCATTTCGGGTTAGCGCAACTCCATCAACTACGTGGCCGAGTGGGTCGTTCTCACCATCAAGCCTATGCATACTTGCTCACCCCGCATCCAAAAGCCATGACCACCGATGCACATAAACGCCTTGAAGCCATTTCTTCACTGGAAGATTTAGGTGCTGGGTTTGCTTTGGCAACTCATGATTTAGAAATTCGTGGCGCTGGCGAATTACTCGGTGAAGATCAAAGTGGGCAAATGACCACAATTGGTTTTACCCTCTATATGGAGCTTTTAGAAAGTGCTGTTGATGCGCTAAAAGAAGGTCGTGAGCCTTCACTAGAAGATTTAACTAGCCAACAAACAGAGGTTGAGTTACGTATGCCTGTTCTGTTGCCTGACGACTATATTCACGATGTGAATATTCGCTTATCTTTCTATAAGCGAATAGCTAGTGCAAAAGACAGCCAAGAACTCGACGACTTACGTACAGAGCTAATCGATCGTTTTGGTAGCTTACCTGATGCAGGTAAATTCTTATTAACGAATGCAGCTATTCGATTACAAGCTCAAGCCCTTGGTATTAAACGGATTGAAGCCCATGAAAACGGTGGGTTTATTGAGTTTAGTGATAAAAATAAAGTCGACCCAAGTTTCTTAATAAGCTTATTACAAAACCAGCCACAAACTTATCGGTTAGATGGCCCTGTTCGACTAAAATTTTTCCATGATTTAACCGAAAGAGTCTATCGATTAGAGTTTATTAAGCAATTACTCACTGGGTTTGAAGAACATCAAATCATCTAGATTTAACACTGTAAAATGATAAAGGCGACACTCATGTCGCCTTTATCATTTTAATATTTATATAAAAAGGTTATTCCATAAAGCCAAATGTATTTTTGTTCGGTTGCAATTCTAAGACGACTGATGCGTTTCTTGTGACTGGTAATTCATTTTGCTGTAGACAATAAAATGGTAATAATCCTTTTATATCACTGCGAATGGTTTCACATACTGAATTAGATGATGTTAGCACTAAGCGCCCTTTATCATCTAAAGGAATAAACATTGATGGTTCATAGGATGTTCTAACTTTCCCAATGGTTTTACCAATTTGGTACACGACATCATATCCAACAACAACTAATTCCATTTTTTGTGTCTTAACACAAGTTTGATTTTGCATATCAAACAGAGATGGAAAGCCTTTCCCTTGTAGCGCTTCAATCATGAAAATCATTTTGCATTCGCTTTGCGCAGGATGAAAACGAGAAAGAGACTGTTGGTTAAAAGAGCCTAAAACCCCTGTTACTGTACAATTTTCATACTCAACAAGACGATTGGATTGAATTGGTTCAACAGATAAAACCGTAGCCAATTTAGTTTCGGGGCCTCGGTTGAATAAAGTCACGAGCAAGACAATAAGGAGTGCCACTACAGTTGCTAATAACAACTTAAATTTTAGCTTCATCGTGTTAACCCTTATTAAAATATGCTGTATCTATTGTAACCACTACTCAGAATAATTCGATAATTACGTACTAATCGTATTGTTTTTTAGAATTATCTTAAGCCATCATCAAAAAACGGTTTATTATAACTGTTTTAGAAAGTAGAAACTTTACTATTAGTGTACTTTCTTATATCCATTTAATTAAATCAATTTAATTATTAATAATCAAGCAGATACAAATAAAACTAATTCATTTTTAACTTTTCGTTATATAAACAAATTTATACCTTAATTATTTACACTTAAGGTATTCAATATTCTAATCACTCATTCAATATTAATTACTCGGTTTATGTTTCATTTGGATATAATATATGCATAAGTGATAATGACAATATAATCGATATTTAATATATTACTTTTGATCTAAATAGTTTTTCTAAGCAATATTTAATACAGATAAGTCTTGACAGATTTAGTTAATATATTTTATTAAAAGAGTATTTATCATTATAAATATAAAAAATAATGCACCTGTTATACGAATATACAGGTGCATGTCGATAATAAAACCAGATTAAACAAGTGGTTATTAGCAGATTAGTGCAATTTCAACTTCGGTCGAATAATTCTGTTAATACTGCCAACAAGCATCATTAGCCCAGTTTTAATATAACCGTGCAATGCGATTTGGTGCATACGGTATAAAGAGATGTACACAAAACGCGCAATGCGCCCTTCTACCATCATATCCCCACGCATTAAGTTGCCCATCAAGCTACCAACAGTACTGAAGCGCGAGAGTGAAACTAATGAGCCATGGTCTTTATAAACATATTCTTTTAAAGGTTTATCTTTCATTAACGCGACAATATTGTCATAACATAGACTAGCCATTTGATGGGCTGACTGAGCCCTTGGCGGTACGAAGCCCCCTTCTGGCTTAGCGCAAGACGCACAATCGCCAATGGCAAAAATCATATCATCACGAGATGTTTGTAACGTTGGTTTTACCACCAATTGGTTGATACGATTTGTTTCTAACCCAGCGATATCTTTCATGAAATCAGGTGCTTTGATCCCAGCAGCCCAAACCATGAGATCCGCATGAATTTTACCATCCTCTTTCGTATTCAAACCATCTGCATCAGCGCTGGTTACCATGGTTTTCGTCAATACATTCACACCTAACTTATTAAGTTCTTGATGAGCTGCACTTGAAATTCGAGGGGGTAAAGCCGGCAGAATACGTTCCCCTGCTTCGACTAATGTGACATTCAATGCATCAGTATCTAACCCTTTGAAACCATAACTGGTCAGTTGCTCAACTGCGTTATAGAGTTCTGCTGATAACTCAACGCCCGTTGCACCGCCACCAACAATAGCAATATTAACGCTCTCTTCTGCGTTATCACGGACTGAATAACGTAAAAACAGATTTAGCATTTCATCGTGAAAACGGTGCGCTTGGTGTGGGTTATCTAAGAAAATACAGTGTTCTTTAACTCCAGGAGTACCGAAATCATTCGAAGTACTGCCTAATGCCATCACTAAAATATCGTACTCTAATTCACGCAAAGGGCCTAATAATTCGCCATGCTTATCATAAAGTTCACCGAGAACCACTTTTTTATTTTCACGGTCAATATTGGTAAGCGAGCCTAATTGGAAATTAAACGCATTATGGCGGGCATGGGCCAAATAGCTTATCGCATCGACGCCATCATCTAACGAACCTGTCGCAACTTCATGTAACAACGGTTTCCATAAATGACTAGGGTTGCGATCAACCAAGGTAATTTGTGCGCGTTTCTTACGGCCTAGCTTGCGGCCTAAACGTGTTGCCAGTTCTAATCCACCAGCACCACCGCCTACAACGATGATTTTGGGTTGAGATAAGGTCATAAATCCCTCGAAACAAAATATATTAATGTTATTTAAGGTTTCTCATTTAGAAAAACCTTATATAACAATAATTAGCCACAGTTCCTTTCATTCCAATTAGAATATCATGAGTGGTCTATTGGTAATACCAAATATTGATTCATATCAATTTAGTTGATTATTATGACTACGATCACATTCGTCAAATCATTTTTTCTCCAGAACGAATCGAGTCAGCTTTTTAGCATTTATATCAATCAATTGTTTAAATCCGCAAACAGTGTAATGATAATGAGAATTATTATTCTATCATTTTTTAATTTGTGACGCACAATCAATTCCCCCCCAATCACTTTCAATATGAACCTAAATAGAGCGCAAAAAAAACTCTAAGGATGATAAACACCCTCAGAGTTTTTTTATGAAACATTAAATTTTATTATTTAATTTTCTTGATACGCACATCAGTTGGAACTGAAACTGGTGAGTTATCTTTAAAGTATTGCATTAACGCTTCGTTATCTGGCAGGCTATAAACACGGTCTTTACCTTGATTGAAAGCAGAGAAACGGCTACCACCTGTTGCTAAGAATTCATTCGCAGCAACACGATAGCTTTTGTTCATGTCTAACGGCTTACCATTTAATTTCATTGATTTTTGAATGACTTTGTCACCCACTGGGCGGCTGTCATCCCACTCGTAATAAAAACCTTTAGAAACAGGCATGACTTGTGGACGAGCACGATCCCATTGCTGTTCAAGCGCTTGCTTAATTTGTGAACCTGTTAGCAACTGTGTGACAACCACGTTAGAGAATGGTTGGACAGTGAAAATATCACCATACGTCAATTCACCTGCTTTCATGTCAGCACGAATACCGCCACTGTTCATAAATGCAATTTGAGCACCGCCCGCTTCTTTGCTGGAGGCTGCATATAATTGACCATCAGCAATAATCTTACCTAAAGTTGAATCACCCGCAGGGAGTAATTTTTTATCCACATTGGCCGTTAAAGACCCCATCACTTGTTGCGAAATAGGTAACGCAATTTTTTCGTATTTTTGTACGAACGTAGTTAACTCAGGGTTCTTCTCATAGCGACTCGTTTCAACGGGGATATTTTTTGCATTGATGCTAACGATATCTTTCGTGTTTTTATCAATCTCAATGTTTAATTGAGACAATAAAGTCCCATTAGATTGGGCAGAAATGACTGTCATCCCATTGATTTCACAATTATAAGCTTGGTGTGTATGACCGCTAATAACAAAGTCTACATTCGCATCTAATTGTTTGACGATATCGACAATTGGGCCTTTGATATTATCACAACGGTTAATATCTTTAACTTTGGTATCAACTTGTTGTGTTGCGCCTTCATGGATTAGAACACCGATACTGTTAATACCTTGTGATTTTAATAATTTCACTTGGTTATTAATAGTTTCAACTTCATTTTTGAATTCTAAACCTGCGGTTCCACTTGGAGTTACGATAGCCGGCGTACCTTCTAACGTTAAACCAATAAATGCCATTGGAACACCATCAAACTCTTTAATAAAGTAAGATGGGAACAGTGTTTCACCTGTTTCTTTAACAATAACGTTGGCAGCTAAGTAGTTAAAGTCAGCCCCTGCAAAGGAATCTTTACCCACACAACCAGCCGTTGGGTGACAGCCACCATTTTGCTTTCTCAGCAGCTCTTCTTTACCTTTGTCGAACTCATGGTTACCCACTGCACTGGTTTCCATACCAATCGCACTTAGCGCTTCAATAGTGGGTTCATCGTAGAACATTGATGACAATAGCGGACTTGCTCCGACTAAGTCACCTGCGCCCACAACGATGGTTTTATCGTTTTGCGCTCTTAATTGATTAACTAGCGTCGCAATTGACTCAATGCCACCTAGTTTACCATCGCCCGGTGCTTGTAAAGCCCCATGAAAATCATTTATACCAATGACTTGTACTTTTACTGTATCCGTATTTTTGGAAGCACAACCCGCCAAAAGTGCACCGGAAATGAGCAGTGTGAGTAATCCAATTTTATGTTTCATTTATCTTACCTTTTTTAATCCTTTTCAACTATCGACTACATTTTGAAACGATAAGTTGTTGTCATTGAACCAGATAACGAGTGTGCGCGACGTGAGTGGCCATCATATAATTTTGGCGTCGTGTAATCGTTTTCCTGACGATGGTGCCAGCCCAGACCACCACTTAACGAAACAGAAAGATTTTCAGTTGGTTTCCAATAACTAAATAGACCAAATTGACCTTGTTTTAATCTTTCACCTTCATATTTAAATTCTGAATAGTTAGTACGTGCGCCAACAGAAAGCTCTTTACTAATACGATACTCTGCGGCCATAGCGACCATGGTTTCTCCATCACGTACGTAGTCGATATCTGCATAAGCTGGGGAGTTAAAGCGACCACGGGTATTACCAATTGGGTTACGCGCAAACTGGCCGACACCATTTGCTTTTTTCGCTTGGGTATAAGTTAAACCTGTGCTTAACGTCCAAGGCGACTCAGGAATACGCCATTCTGCCGTTCCTGCATAGTGCCACGCACGTTTGTCAAAATTACGCTTCCCTTTTTGTTTATCGGTTTCAGTACGTTTACCATCACTACCGTATTCATGGTTATAGATTTGTGTACCAAGTGTCACATCTGAAGTCAGCTTATATTTTGCTTCTAAGCCTTGTTGACGGAATAAATCATCCGCTTGCCCATAGAAATAATGCACTTTCAATGGCTTAGTATTGTAGTTAATTCCACCGGTGATGACATGATTGACATTGTGTCGAACGCCATTTGCATCAGTAAAATACATAGCATCAATGTTTGGACTATCACGACGCATGACTTTCTTATCGAGATATAATAAATCCAAACTCCAGTCACTGATCGCAGTATTAGTGTAGTAACCGCTATAGCTGTTCAATGATAAACGCTGTGAATTCGTGAAAATACCCGTATTTTTCAGCGTAAACCAACCTGCTTTCGCATTAAATTTTACTGGTTCAAGGTCCAGTTTTACTTTTGCATAACGTTGACCAATTTTGTTATACCCTTTCGCATGGCCATCATCGTTATATAAAATTGCACGGGAGGCGAAGTCTTTACTTGCCCCCAGTTTGATACCGCCGTAATAAGAGGCATCAAAACCAATGACATCCGCGAAATAACCTGATTTGAAATCTGCTTGGAAGTTTTGACCCCAAGCATTTGCGACTTGTTTTCTATAACGGTTTTCGTTTTTATCAAAACGGTTTTCTGTTTTTAAGTATTTCCACATGTTACGGGTTGACAGCTCTAGCTCCGAATCCGCAATGAATGAGTTTTCCTTGATAGAATCTTCCCAGTTGCTGGCATTTGCCATTGCTACCGCTAAATAGCAAGGAGAAAGCATTAATAACGCAATATTTTTAACTTTCATTGGAATAAACCTAGTTAATGATTATTTGAATTAATTTTATGCTGTGCCATGTTTCCATGAACAACAAAACACCATTTTTTATTTTTAGCTTAATAAAACAATTTCACTTAAAGACAAACGGACACATCCATTTCAAACACATAAGTCATTTTAAATATAAAATTCAATACAGTATTTCCCTGTATTTGTGTTTACTTATTACTATGAATAGAAATATTCCTTATAGGAATTCCAAAGTACATTATTGAATCAATAGCGATAAACACTCATATTTGGTGTTTGTTTGGCTTAAGCCTCACATTACGGTACTGTATTTACCGACACCGCATTAATTCATTAAGAAAAAATTTTCACTCTATTTTTTATGACAAAGTGTTCCCCTGAGAAATAATCATCTCAAATAAATTTGAATATTTAACTTAAAGTGCAACCATTAAATTGCTGTTTTTTTTAACTGATTACTTATCGCTCTAAATTGTCATAAATCTTTCATAATATGAATGCTATCGTAATTTTATGTCAATTAAAACGATCGCTGTCACAACGCGTTACATCAGTTGCATTAAACTACCTGCCAACAGTGATCGCAGTCACACTTCATTTTAGGAGAATTTAAGGTATAAATCTTTATTTTGGATAGGGTTTCAGAATCAATTCATTTATAACCAGTTAAAACATAAATTTAAATGGATATCTGTAAACTGCTTTCTTTATAGATATAAAGAGTAATGAATAAAATATAACCTAATAAAAATTTTCACATGAATACATACTGTTTGTAGATATATATTCAATCCACAATTATTCTATATAGCACATCACAAGAGAAAGTACATTTCCCTACAGGCCAATTGCGATCAAGTAAATCTCGGATAAATGATAAGTATTATTTAGCTATCAAACGTTGTTTTACTTATCTTGTTTTTCATTTATTTAAATTTTCTTTAACTTTTTAAAGTAACCTATTTCATTATTAAATGGCTCAAAGTCATATTGAACACTTTTAATCGCATAAAAAACAAGCTGTAATGCAAATTATTAGTTAATCATTTCATATAAACTAAAAATATAAATACCAATAAGTCAAACTATCAACAATTTCACTTCTTTATTTCAAACAATGAACCTTAAAATGATTAAATCAATAAAATACTCTCTAATTATTTTAGAGAGCAAAATAAATATTGATTGATTTTTATCTAATACGATTAGATATATTATTGTGATTAACTGTGCAATTATTGATAACGTTACGGGTAACTTTTAATATGAGCAATGATATCACCATCTTCTTTATGCAAAATAGTGTCCCTTTGCTATGCGTATTTATGCAAAAAAGCCAGTAAATAAAATACTGGCTTTTAGATATACTAAATGTAATCGAAATTATTAGCGGTGTTCTTGCCAACGCTCATGTAAATCAACCAGTTGCCGATGACTTTCTTTCCAACGCTCAACGGCTTGTAGTTCTGTCAAACTGTATTGTCGACCACTATGATATAGTTTAGAGGCTTGGCTATCATATTGCTTCGGTAAGTTATCTAAAACACTGACGGCACCTTCACGATTATTACAGACTAAAATCATGTCACACCCCGCATTCAGTGAGGCCTGTGCTCTCTCAGGGTAACTCCCCATCACTGCCGCGCCTTCCATAGACAAATCATCAGAAAAGATGACCCCCTGGAAACCAAGCTGCTCACGCAATACCGATTTTAACCAAAATGGTGAACCGCTCGCGGGACGATCATCCGCTTGGGTATAAATAACATGGGCAGGCATAACCGCATCGAGTAACTCTCGTTGGATAAAGTCTTTAAAAATTAACATATCTTTACCACGGATCTTCTCCAACGTGCGATCATCCCGTGGCGTTTCTTTATGCGAGTCGGCTTTCACTGCACCATGACCAGGAAAGTGTTTCCCTGTCGTTTTCATACCCGCACTGCGCATACCTTTAATGAAACGCTCCGCCATAACCATCGCAATCTCTGGGTCTTCATGGAATGAGCGTTCACCTATCGCAATACTTTGATGACCAAGATCCAAAACAGGTGCAAAGCTAATATCAATATCCATGGCTATCATCTCTGATGCCATTAACCAGCCAGCCTCTTCAGCAAGCTTAGCGCCATCCATTTCACTATTGAGTGCAGCAAATGCCTGAGCAGAAGGCAATGCGGTGAAACCATCACGAAAACGTTGTACTCGACCACCTTCTTGGTCAACCGCTATCAATAACCGGTGTCTTGATGCATCACGAATTTGGCGAACAAGTTCTCGTAATTGTGCTGCGTCATGAAAGTTACGGGTAAATAATATTAACCCTCCCACGGATGGGTGAGCTAATATTTCGCGCTCTTCGTTGTCCAATTCATAACCCTGAACATCTAGCATTATAGGACCCATAACATGCCTCACTTATTAAACTAATTAACTTAATCCGATACTGTTTTCTGATAGCCCTTGGCCATCAACCTAATAAACCAAAATATTGTCGTAATGACTGTGAGTGTAACAAAAAGTCAGATGACTGGCTTTCATGCCACTGCACTTCATACCACATTAATGTCATATATTTTACCCAAGGTGCCCACAATTGACAGCTTTCGGCCAATTGCTGTCTGTCTCGATAAGCACCGTGAATGTCACAATATTGCGTCAAGAAAAAATCTCGCTGAATATCACTCAGACCATTAAATTGAAAATAGGTTTCTAAAGAGAACGCGATATCTGTATTTGCCGCATATTCCCAATCCAATAGCAGTAATCGCCCTGTTGGTGTGCAAACAATATTTTTAGCATGAATATCCATATGGGCAGGGGCAAGTTTTAGCATTTTAGGAAAATCAGCAGAGGTGAAATAATGATGTAATTTTTTCCAACGAGGTGAAAAACGTTTTTTATCAATTAAATAGCCATAATGCGATATTTCATCGCGCAGTTGTAAGTGATACCCCAACAGTGGCGCACGATGTAATTGTGTGACTATATTTGCAAGTTCGCACTGAAAGCTAGACTGCAAAAAAACATGATTATCAGGGTGTTGCCCTTCACACCACCCTAATAATAACCATTGTGAATTTCGACCAATCACTTTCGGTGTAAAGGAAAAAGCACGTAATTGCTGTAATATCCGCGCTTCTTTCTTTCGGTTAACATACAACGCGGTTTGTGCATTTCCATCAGCACGTGCGATAAGCTTTACTTGGCTGCCAGGCAAAGAACATTGCAGCAAATAACTTCCACCTGACAGCCCTGCTAGCGGGGTCATTTCCCAATCTCGTACCGAGATTGTAGGAAAGCACGTCACTAACAGTTGAAAAAGTAACTGCGAGTTACTCAATATTGTGCTTTCCAGTCCAAATAATTTCACCTGTTTGCACTTCCATCAATTGCATTTCAAGGCTTCTTTCTTTGTTTGAACCTGACATCACACTGTAAATGACATAATCCGCTTGGACATAGCGACCTAACCCAATTGCTTTACTACGGGTTACCAAGCTGTCTTCTTGAGATAAACCGAGAGTTTTACGCGCAGAACTCACCACACTGGCAGGAACAACTTTAAAGCGATTTGTATTCTCAACTGCGGTTGTCATGGCTGATGTCACCGCTTGCACAGGTAGTGAACCGTTCGTATTATTTTTCACTGAATCAACTAACAGGACTTTGCCGCTTTCAACGCCATCCTCAGTCACCATTTGGTTAACTAAAGGCGTAATAGACGCTGACCAATCTGTTGTTTGCTGTTTTGGTGGAGTTGGAACAACATCAATGGGTGGTGGCGTTACTTCAGGTTGCTTTTCCGGCTCTACGGGGACAATCGGTGGCTGAGTACCAGGTTGTTGAGGTGGATATGAAGGGCACCCAGCCAAAATTAATGTAGCGGCAGCAACCATTAAGATGCGTTTCATTATTACTCTCCGGCCTTTGGCGATAAAAATACATGAACACGTACATTTGTTGCACGTGGAGAGGAAGTCACAGCACGAACTTTCGCAACGGAATTCGCTGCAATCTGCTGATACAAGGTATTTGAAGTTTCCACTTTTAACCCTTGCTTATCATACCAATATAAACGATAAGCAATAGTCACCACTTCAGATTGAGTATTACTCATATTAATCGTGGCAATGGTTTGATGGTTTTCACTACCTATCACTGGGTTTTCGACAATGACCCCTTGTGCGAGTACTGCTGGCTCCATAATGATGCGTTGTTGCTCATTAAAAACCAGCCCTTGTGTCTTTTTAAAGATGCAACCACTTAGCAACATTGTTACCAAAGCAAGTAATGCAATACGGTTCATTGTCGATCCCTTATCCCTTATTACTCATTACTTAGCCAATAATGGCCCTAATGGACGACCACCCACTAGATGCATGTGGATATGAAAGACTTCTTGCCCCGAGTGTTCATTACAGTTCATTATTAAACGGTAACCATCCTCTGCAATCCCTTCTTCTTTGGCAATTTTAGCCGCAACAGTAAACAAACGGCCTAACGCAAGCTCGTCATCCGCAGTGACATCATTGACAGTCGGAATTAATTTATTAGGAATGATAAGAATGTGTGATGGTGTTTGTGGCGAAATGTCACGAAATGCCGTGACAAGTTCATCTTGATAAACCACATCTGCGGGGATCTCGCGACGGATAATTTTACTGAAAATCGTTTCTTCTGCCATTTCAATTTCCTTAGTCATTTAATCGTTCTTGTGAACTAATTTATACGTTACCTGTACCAACATTTAAATGAAACAAACGATTGAAGTTTTGCGTCGTAATTTCAGCGAGCTGTTCAACACTAACGCCCTTCAGTACTGCCATATATTCAATGACATCACGAACATACGCAGGTTGGTTTTCCCTACCACGGTGAGGAACAGGAGCCAAATAAGGTGAGTCAGTTTCAACTAAAATGCGATCTAAAGGGACAACACGAGCGGCTTCTCTAATTTGTTCTGCGTTACGAAATGTGACGATCCCTGAAAATGAGATATACATGCCTAAATCGAGTAGTTCCACTGCCGTATCTTTATCTTCAGTAAAGCAGTGTAATACCCCGCCACAATCCATCACGTTTTCTTCGCGCAAAATCGATAAGGTATCTTCTCGTGCCGCACGAGTATGCACAATGACTGGCTTATTAACTTCGCGACCAATGCGAATGTGCTGACGAAAAGACTCTTGTTGCAACGCGGCATTTTCTTGCTGGTAATAGTAATCCAGCCCGGTTTCCCCTAACGCAACGACCTCGTTTCCTGCGGCTAATTGTGCTAATCGAGCGAAATCATACCCTTCATCTAAATTAAGAGGATGGATACCACATGAAAAAGCGATATTGTCTCGCATGCCAATCATTTTCTTCATGCTTTCAAAACCATGCAACGTCGTTGCAACAGCTAACATAAAGTGAACATCACGAGCCGAGGCCTTTGCAATAACATCATCGACATTTGTGTGCAATTTTTCATAATCTAAACAGTCGAGATGACAGTGTGAATCAACAACAAACATATTTAACTCTTTTTAAAATGTAGGGACAGCCAGTGAAGCTTCCCATTGTAATAATTGATTTGTCAGGATCAGTTCCTGATTCAGAGCAGGAACTGTCATTAATTGATGACGGCAATATAACCACTTATCATACATATTTATTAACTGAGTACGATTCATAGCACCAGCTAATTGCAGGACTTGAGCTTGCTTATCTTGGTTGATGCAAAAAAAACCAGCCCCTTGTTGAATTTTAATCGCATCCGCAAATAAACTGAGTAACCAATTTAAGGCATCAGGCAGTTCATCGATATTCAAACTAGGCAGCAAACTCAGCATATCACCCGTTTGCAATGCGTGACTTAAACTATGGCACAGCGCATTACGTTTTTGCCAACGTTGTTCGTCCAGTAAGGCCAGCGCAGAAATTGGTGCACCTTGGCATATTTTTAATGCTGTTATCGCATTTTCAGTCGCAATACCTGGTTTTTGCTTTTGAAGCCAATAGAGCGCAATTTGTGAGTCGGGTGCTGGCAAGAAATGACTTAAACAGCGGCTGCGAATAGTCGCTAGCAAATTCTCTTGTTTATCACTTCCTAATAAAAAATAAGTATCCTTTGCAGGCTCTTCCAATGTTTTCAATAAGGCATTTGCTGCTGCATCTGTCAATGCTTCAACCTGTGGGATATACACCACTTTGTTGCCACCTTGCTGTGCATGGCGACTTAAGGTTTCAATTAATTTCCTAACCGCATCAACACTAACAGTAGATTTTCCTTTTTCTACTTCAATAATATGATAATCAGGATGATGACCTGCGAGCATCAAACGGCAACTATGGCATTGCCCACAGCTTTTTAAGCCGTCTCTTTCTTGGCAAATAAGCCAACGACTCACGCCATAACACAGCGCTTGCGCCCCATTTCCCGGTATAGAATGAAGCAGTAACGCGTGGTGGCCTCGACCGCTTTGGTACGCAGTAATGATTTGTCGGTAAGGTTCATTTAACCAAGGATACCAATTCATGGGATTAATACCTTATGTGGTTTATCAGGCACGCGCGAGCCATTCTGTCAGCGTTTGCCGAATATCTTGCTGTACTTGCTCAATGTTTTGGCTTGCATCAATAGTGAGTATCGTTTTGTCGCCAGCAGCAAGTTCAAGATAACGGCTGCGTGTTCTTTCAAAAAAGGCTAACGATTCTTTTTCAATTCTATCTAATTCACCTCGTGACCTTGCACGCTGCAAACCTAATTCAGGTGGTAAATCAAGGTATAACGTTAATGAAGGTTTGAATTCACCTAGCACCAAGTCACGTAATGATTTCATTAAGTCGCGGTCAATCTCACGTCCGCCGCCCTGATAAGCTTGGGAAGATAAATCATGGCGATCACCCACCACCCATTTACCTGCTGCTAATGCAGGTTGGATCACTGTATCAACCAGTTGTACACGGGCTGCATATAACATCAGCAATTCAGCCTTATCCGTGACTTTATCACCTGCAATACCTTGCTTTATCAGCTCACGGAGTTTCTCTGCCAATGGCGTTCCACCAGGCTCGCGGGTAAAGACAATATCTGTGATCCCTGCTTGGTTCAACGTTTCCACAACCGTATTGATTGCAGTTGTTTTACCAGCGCCTTCGAGTCCTTCAATAACAATAAATTGGTTTTTCATTTTTATCAGTTTTGCTGTTCAAATTGGCGGTAAACTTTAACGGCACGATTGTGGTCGTTTAGATTACGACTAAAAGTATGCCCACCTTTACCATCTGCGACAAAGAATATGTAATCCGTTTTAGCCGGATGTGCGGCAGCCTTTAACGATGCAAGGCTCGGCATTGCAATCGGTGTTGGTGGCAAACCATCAATCTTATAAGTATTGTATGGTGTGTAATTATCTAAATCACTACGATAAATTTTACCACGATACTTTTCACCTAAACCATAGATGACTGTTGGGTCAGTTTGCAGACGCATATTTTTCTTTAGGCGATTAACAAACACCGAAGCGACTTGAGATCTTTCACTATCGATACCGGTTTCTTTCTCAATAATCGAAGCCATGATAAGCATTTCATAGGCATTTTTATAGGGTAAATCCCTATCACGCCCTTTCCACTCTTCATCAAGGCTACTTTGCATACGTTTATAGGCACGTTTCAAAATTTCAGCATCGGTTGTCCCTGCTGTGTATAAATAAGTGTCAGGATATAGCCACCCTTCTAAAGTGCCTTCCCCGTTAAAGCCAATGAGGGAATGCAGTTCAGTCGGGGTTAAGTTGGTAGTTTTAGGCTCTAAGTAAGGAGCGTCTCGTAAAATATTACCCCAATCACTTAAACGATTACCTTCGATAAAACGGATCGAAAACTGGGCTTCTTTTCCACTCACAATTAATTGTAATAGCTGTTCAACATTCATCCCCGGCTGCAAACGGTAAGTTCCCGCTTTTAGCTGAGCCAGTTCAGGTCGTAGTTTGAGTAACCATTGAAATTCATTCCCTTTTTCAAGAATGTTATCTTCAATAAGTAGCCCTTCAAACGCAACACGTCCAGTCCCCGCAGGCACCGTGAAGATTTTTTCTTGTGTGATGTTGATAGGCGTTTTGGCATAGTCCAATACTTGACGGTATTGCCAATAGACCGCAGCTGCGACAATAGCAGCCAAGGTAACGGCGATTAGAATGATTTTTTTGGCTAATTTCATTTATTGACCATTTCAATGCGTGTGTTGGTAATAATTAATTCATTTATAAAAACTAAATTTTGCAACGCAAAAATAAATACTCAAACAACTCGCGGGACGCAAATTGCAATGGTGGACACTGTTTATTCATTTGAATACTTTGTACTGGCAAAACAGGCATCAACGTATTACAAATGATCACTTCATCACAATGATTTAAAACATTAGCAAAGCGTTCGACCTGTTGAAGATGGTACTGGCTATCCTCTAACAGTGATATGATCTTTTGTCTCATTAATCCATTCACACCACTGTGAGATAAAATTGGGGTATACACAGTTTGCCCAACTCGCCAGAAAACATTCGCACTACAGCATTCAATAATAATGCCGTCGGTATCTAGCACAATCGCTTCATCTGCACCAAGTTCATCAACCTCTTGTCTAATAAGAACTTGTTCTAGGCGGTTGAGGTGTTTCATACCAGCTAACAATGGGTTACGAGCTAATGGAATTTGGCTAAGAACTAAGCGCGCTCCTTTGCACTGCAGTTGAACATAGTTATTTGTAAAGGGAGAAACGCTCACTATCACCGTCGGTGAAGTAAAACCTTTAGCACTATATCCCCGGCCTCCGACACCACGGCTCAGGATCACTTTAATCACAAACTCGTCTTGAGTTTGTTCTGTACAAATCTGCTTTAAGTGCTCTGCCAAGCTTTCCCAATCTGGCTGTGCAATTCTCAACCTCTGGCTATCATGTTTTAACCGAGCAATATGCTCATCTAGCATTTTAGCTTGCTGGTTAACACCGTGTATGGTCGTAAAGCAGCCGTCCCCAAAAGAGACTGCGCGATCGGTAACACTTATTTGCTGGCAAAGCTGCCCATTAACCCAATATGACATTGATATTACTTATAATAAAAGCTGATAAATCAGACAGTAATCAAGTGGGATCATCATAAACTAAAGCGAAGAACTGTGCAAAGAACTGAAAAAAATAAAGCCCTAGCCACAATTAAGTGACTAGGGCTAATTAATAACGGTAGTAAATTAATTACTCGCCGTGATAACGACGGAAAATTAATGAACCGTTGGTACCACCAAAACCAAATGAATTACACAGAGCAAACTCCATGTTGTCCACTTTACGGGCTTCACCTGGAACAAAATCCAGTTTGCACGCTTCATCTGGGTTATCCAGATTGATGGTTGGTGGAACAATTTGTTCGCGCAATGACAAAATGGTGAAGATTGACTCAATAGCACCCGCTGCACCAAGTAAGTGCCCCGTCATTGATTTAGTTGAGCTGACTAATACGTCAGTACCTTCACCAAATACATTAATAACCGCTTGCGCTTCTGCCAAATCACCAGCAGGGGTTGAAGTACCGTGAGCATTGATATACCCCACGTCACTCGCTTTAATTCCTGCGTCATTCAGTGCGTTTTCCATTGCAAGTGCTGCACCCGCACCATTTTCAGGTGGTGATGTCATATGATAAGCATCACTGCTCATCCCAAAACCTGCAATTTCTGCATAAATTTTTGCACCACGCGCTTTGGCATGTTCATATTCTTCAAGAATAATGATACCTGCGCCGTCTCCCAGAACAAAGCCATCACGGTCTTTATCCCATGGGCGACTTGCCGCCTGCGGGTCATCGTTACGTGTTGATAATGCTCTTGCTGCACCGAAACCAGCTACACCGAGTGGTGTTGTCGCTTTTTCAGCACCGCCTGCAACCATTACATCCGCGTCACCGTAAGCAATCATACGTGCAGCATGGCCAATATTATGCACACCTGATGTACAGGCGGTTGCAATTGAAATACTTGGGCCACGGAAACCGTACATAATACTTAAATGACCAGCCACCATATTAATGATGGTTGATGGTACGAAGAATGGGCTTACCTTACGAGGTCCACCGTGCAGTAATGACTCACAGTTGTCCTGAATTAAGCCTAACCCACCAATACCAGAACCAATCGCTGCACCAATTCGGGTAGCATTGGCTTCTGTTACTTCCAATCCAGCATCTTTGAAGGCTTGAAAGCCAGCCGCGATACCATATTGGATAAATGGATCCATTTTCTTTGCATCTTTACGGGAGATGCCAAATTCTTCGTAATTGAAATCTTTTACTAAGCCAGCAAATTTAGTTGCGTGGTTAGTAGTATCAAAATGATCGATTAGGCTGATACCACTCTGTCCGTCACAAACAGCTTTCCATGATGACTCAACTGTGTTGCCGACAGGAGATAACATGCCCAGTCCGGTTACGACTACACGACGCTTAGACACGTATTTCCTCCAAGGAGGGAAAAGTTACAAAAGAAACATAGGCGATCGAGTGATCGCCTAGATAAGTTTTCGTACAATTATTTAGATGCGTTCTCGACGTAGTCAATCGCAGCCTGTACTGTTGTGATCTTTTCAGCTTCTTCGTCAGGGATTTCGCAATCGAACTCTTCTTCCAGAGCCATAACCAGCTCAACTGTGTCAAGAGAATCAGCGCCCAAGTCATCAACAAATGAAGCTGTATTTACAACTTCTTCCTCTTTAACACCCAGTTGTTCAACGATGATTTTCTTAACGCGTTCTTCGATAGTGCTCATACTATTAAAATTCCTATCAAAACTCGCTTTCGCGATGGTTTTCGTAGTTTATGAAATACAGGAAAAGATACAACCCAATCCCGGCTGTTGGAACTATTATTTTGCATTATTTAGCGTTGGATAACATTAAAAATGCAAATAGTTCCATCATTTCTTTAGATCATGTACATGCCACCATTGACATGCAATGTTTCACCTGTGATGTAAGCAGCTTCATCAGAAGCTAAAAACGCTACAGCACTGGCAATTTCTTGTGCATCACCCAGTCTATCCGCAGGAACCTGAGATAAAATGCCTGCACGCTGTTCATCTGTCAATGCTTTAGTCATATCAGTTTCGATAAAACCAGGTGCAACGACGTTGACAGTAATACCACGAGAAGCGACTTCACGAGCCAATGATTTGCTAAAACCAATCAACCCTGCTTTCGCTGCTGCATAGTTAGTTTGCCCCGCATTTCCCATTACACCAACAACGGATGCAATTGAAATAATACGTCCACAACGTTTTTTCATCATGGCACGCAAAACGGATTTAGACAAACGGTAAACGGATGAAAGATTAGTGTCAATGATATCTTGCCATTCATCTTCTTTCATACGCATCAATAGGTTATCACGAGTGATACCTGCATTATTAATCAAAATATCAATTTCACCAAATTCTTCGCGGATTTTGGTCAAAGTTTCTTCGATTGATGCTGTATCAGTCACGTTTAACGCTAAACCTTTACCTTTACCATCAAGATAAGCGGTAATGGCTTCTGCGCCTTTTTCGCTGGTTGCTGTTCCGATAACAGTAGCACCGCGAGCAATTAGAGTTAAAGCAATCGCTTTACCAATTCCACGACTCGCGCCTGTTACCAGTGCAATTTTTCCTTCAAAGCTCATGTCGTCCTCAGCTATTTTCTAAAGCAGTGCTTAATGATACAGGATCATTGACTGCAACGGCAGTTAATTTAGAGACAATTCGCTTGGTAAGACCAGTCAATACTTTCCCTGGGCCTACTTCAATTAGATGTTCAACACCTTGATCTGCCATCAATTCTACTGTTTCCGTCCAGCGTACTGGATTATACAGTTGACGGACTAAAGCATCACGAATATTTTGTGCCGATTTCTCAATTTTAACATCAACATTGTTAATAACTGGATAGCCTGGCTCACAAAAATCAATTTTTTCTAACGCTTCGGCTAATTTATCAGCAGCTGGCTTCATTAATGCACAATGTGAAGGTACGCTAACGGATAATGGCAATGCACGTTTTGCACCCGCTTCTTTACATGCGACACCCGCACGTTCAACGGCCGCTTTTTCACCCGCAATCACAACTTGGCCCGGTGAATTAAAATTAACCGGTGAAACCACTTGACCTTGAGAGGCTTCTTGGCAGGCTTTTTCAATTGATTCGTTATCTAAACCAATGATGGCATACATTGCACCAGTGCCTTCAGGAACCGCTTCTTGCATGAGTTTCCCGCGCAATTCGACCAATTTAATCGCTTGTTTAAAGTCGATAACACCGGCACAAACTAAAGCTGAATACTCCCCAAGGCTGTGGCCTGCCATGATTGTAGGCATTACGCCATTTTTTTCTTTCCAAACACGGAAAATCGCCACAGACGCTGCTAATAAAGCAGGCTGTGTTTGCCATGTTTTATTTAATTCTTCTTCTGGCCCATTTTGTACTAACGCCCAGAGATCGTAACCCAATGCTTCCGATGCTTCAGCGAATGTTTGCTCAACCAACTGATTTTCTTCAGCCAGTGCCGCTAACATACCTAAAGACTGAGAACCCTGCCCGGGAAATACCATAGCAAATTGTGTCATGTCTATTTTCTCAGTTAATTAAAAACGAACCAATGCAGAGCCCCAAGTGAAACCACCACCGAAGGCTTCTAAAAGCACAAGTTGACCACGCTGAATACGGCCATCGCGCACCGCTTCATCCAACGCTGTAGGAACTGATGCTGCAGAAGTATTACCGTGACGGTCTAATGTGACAACGACTTTATCCATTGTCATATCTAATTTTTTTGCCGTCGCAGAAATAATTCTTAAATTTGCTTGATGTGGGACTAGCCAATCAAGTTCTTCTTTCGCAATGCCGCTCTGTGCTAATGTCTCATCAACAATATGAGCTAATTCGCGCACTGCAACCTTAAAGACTTCGTTACCTGTCATGGTTAAATATGCAGGGTCTTCAGAACAGCGGCTACGGTTAGGTAATGTGAGTAAATCCCCATAACGGCCATCGGCATGTAAATGTGTCGAAATAATACCCGGTTCTTCAGATTCACCAATAACAACAGCCCCTGCCGCATCACCAAATAAAATAATCGTGCCACGGTCTGCTGGGTCTAATGTTTTAGATAATGCATCGGCACCAATCACTAATGCTTTTTTGGTCATACCCGTTTTGACGAATTGATCAGCAATACTAATTGCATAGGTAAAACCTGCACATGCGGCTGCAACATCAAATGCGGCACAATCTTGAATGCCAAGCATTTGTTGGATTTGGCAAGCTGCACTAGGAAAAGCGTGAGTTGCTGATGTGGTTGCAACGATAATCAAGCCAATGTCAGTTGCATCAACTTGCGCCATGCTTAAAGCATTCTTCGCAGCATGAAACCCCATCACTGAGACACTTTCGTCTTCGTTGGCAATTCGTCTTTCATGTATGCCAGTGCGTGTCACAATCCATTCATCAGAAGTATCAACCATTTTTTCCAGATCAGCATTGGTACGTACTTGTGCTGGTAAGTAGCTGCCGGTTCCTAAGATTTTACTGTACATAGCCATAGGTTATTGATCACTCCTAGGTAAAACAATATTTAGTCGCGCTGTTATTCTTTCTGGGACTTGTTTTTCAACAGCTTGTACTGCGCGGTCAATAGCAGCTTTAAAAGCGCCTTCATTCGCTGCACCGTGACTCTTGATGACAATACCTTTTAATCCTAACAGAGTCGCACCGTTATACTGGTCGGGGTTCATGTCCCCAAAACGTTTCATTAAACGTTTTTTTAACCATTTTTTCGCTAGTTGCATAAACCAACTGCTTTTTTTATGTTGATCACCGGTCGATTTTATCAATGAAAGAATGACGCGTATTACGCCTTCCATCGTCTTCAATGAGACATTACCTGCGAAGCCGTCACACACTAACACATCGGTTTTACCTGTCAGTAACTCGTTACCTTCTACATAACCAATGTAGTTAATTGATGTCGTTTCTTTTAATACTGAGGCGGCTTCGCGGATATTATCCAACCCTTTACTCTCTTCTTCGCCAATATTCAGTAACGCAACTCTCGGTTTAGAAATGTTAACCACTTCCTCAGCCATCACGGAACCCATTACGGCAAATTGGACTAGCATATCACTACTACAGTTAACATTAGCGCCTAAATCTAGTACTACTGTTTGGCTTTTTTGCTGATTAGGTAAGATTGTCATTAGCGCTGGGCGCTCAATCCCCTCTATAGACTTTAGCATTAATTTCGCTAAGCCCATCAGCGCACCCGTATTCCCTGCACTCACGCACGCTTGTGCCTGCCCTGTCTTCACTAACTCTAAGGCCACTCGCATCGATGTTCCTTTACTTTGCCTTATCGCGTTTGATGGTTTTGCATCGTTTGCGATAATGCCGTCTGCAGGAATAATTTCGACACGCGAAATTTGCTCAGCACTTTGATGTGCAAGCAAAGGTTGAATGGCTTCGGGTTGACCGACAAGCAGTAATTTGAGTGCTGGATTAGATGCCAGTGCCTGCAATGCAGCAGGCACCGTGACGCGGGGACCAACATCCCCGCCCATAGCATCTAACGCAATGGTTAGATTAGCCAAGGTAACAACAAATTACTTGTTGATAACCTTACGGCCACGGTAGTAACCATCTGCAGTCACATGGTGACGCAGGTGAGTTTCACCGGAAGTTTTATCTACAGAAACTAGGGTTGCAGTCAGTGCATCATGTGAACGACGCATACCGCGTTTTGAACGAGTTGGTTTATTCTGTTGTACGGCCATTGACCTTACTCCTTAAGTACTTTTCTTTAAACTGGCTAATACGGCAAATGGGTTTGGTTTTTCTGCCTCAGGAGGCAGTTCACCATACACCATGTCCGCTACGGACACTTCACAGTGTTCAGAATCATGAACCGGAACCACTGGTAAGGATAGAATTATTTCATCTTCTATCATTCCCAGCAAATCTATTTCACCAAATTCATCAATTTGAATCGGTTCGTAGAGCTCCGGTAATGCTTCGGCCTTTTCGTCATTGACGACAGGACTAAAACAATACGATACGTAGGCATGATGCTTGAAATTTTTCCCGCAACGTTGGCATTGGAGGGTGAGATCCACATCGGATTTCCCTTCGATAACCGTGAGTCGTTGTTTATCAATATTAAATGATAATTCGGTTTCTACATCACTGTCTACACTGACTACTGATTCGGCAATTCGTGTAACTTGCTCAGATGTATAACTCCCAACATAGTCGAGGTTTTTCTGAGCTGCACGCTGCGCATCGATAGTCAGGGGTAATTTTACCTTTTGCATAAGGCGCGCATATTAACTTTGTAATGAGCTATAGTCAAAGAAAAAGGCGGGGTAAACTCGCCTTTTCACCAAAAAACCGTAGGTTTTACGTTTTATAGTTTAAAATGAGTTAACCCTTTTGGCTACGAGTTTCGAGAAAAATCATGAAATCGATTATTTTGGCGTCAACTTCGACATACCGACAAGCCCTATTAAAAAAGTTGGGATTACCTTTTTTAGCAGCGGCACCCAATATTGATGAGTTCCCTATACTAAATGAGTCAGCTCAAGCTTTAGTCATGCGTTTATCTCATGCAAAGGCTAGCGCGCTCTCTGCTCAATACCCTCAGCATCTGGTAATTGGTTCTGATCAAGTTTGTGTTATTGATAATAAAATTATGGGAAAACCACATAATTTTGATAATGCGTTTCAACAACTTCAATCTGCGTCAGGAAATAAGGTTACTTTTTATACTGGCTTATGTTTGCTTGATACTGAAACAGGTAAGTTTAATGTTGAGTGTGAACTATTTCATGTTCATTTCAGGCAATTATCTGATGAGGAAATCACTAATTACTTACTCAAAGATGAGCCTTATCAATGTGCTGGAAGTTTTAAATCAGAGGGGTTAGGGATCAGTTTATTTGAACGTTTAGAAGGACGTGACCCTAATACATTAGTTGGGCTTCCACTTATCTTATTACTCGAGATGTTACGTCAACACCAAGTCAACCCATTACTTAGTCTCTAACTATTTATACTGGCAGGAAAAACCTGCCAGTTAATTAAATGGCTTACTTTTCTGCTTTACGGCTACGCAGTATTTTTAGGCAGTGATTCAACTGGCTATCTAATGGAGCGTGCAACCGCATCTCTTCACCCGTTTTAGGATGCGTAAATTTCAGTGCGCTCGCATGCAAAAATAAACGATTCAAACCTGTTCCTGCCAGTTGGCTATCAAATTGTTTGTCACCGTAACGGTCATCAAACGCAATTGGATGCCCTGCATAGAGGGTATGTACACGAATTTGATGGGTACGTCCTGTGACGGGGCTCGCTTTTACTAAGGTTGCATTATCAAAACGTTCTTCCACTTTAAAGCGCGTCTCTGATGGTTTTCCTTCGCTACTCACTTTTACAACGCGCTCACCACTTTGTAGAATATTTTTGAGTAAAGGCGCTTGGACAACTTTCATATGTGACTGCCAGTTGCCTCTTACCAATGCTAAATAATCTTTTTGCATTTGTTTCAGACGCAATTGTTCATGTAGCGCCCGAAGTGCTGAGCGTTTTTTAGCCACCAATAAAATGCCTGATGTGTCTCTATCAAGACGATGAACCAATTCAAGAAAACGCGCTTCTGGGCGTAATGCTCTCAAGCCTTCGATAACACCAAAGCTTAAACCGCTTCCCCCATGAACGGCTGTACCAGACGGTTTATTCAGCACTAAGAGAACGTCATCTTCAAATAAAATGCAATTCGCTAATGCTGCGACCTTATCCAGCTTAGCAGAAACCGGGGCTGTTTCACGCTCAGCAACCCGAACAGGTGGAACGCGGACTTGGTCCCCTTCTGCCAATTTATATTCAGGCTTTATCCGCCCCTTGTTAACACGCACTTCCCCTTTGCGGATAATGCGATAAATCATACTTTTTGGGACACCCTTTAGTTTAGTGAGCAAAAAGTTATCGATACGTTGCCCAGCTTCGTCATCGCTGATGTCAATAAATTGAACTTGATTTTGTGTATTCATTCGGGAATGCGTTAACTCTAATTGATTAAAATATGCTCTTATTCGCTTTCACTATCATACCGACTCCACAAAATTTTTTATCTTTTTTTTTAATTTGGTTATTTTCTGCATGATTTATCCTATTTCTAAATAAAATTTCCATATAACTTCCGTATCCACTTGCTATAATGGCTATGGCAATGGAATAATATGAAGTTGCTGAGATGTTTAAAAAACGAAAGTTAACGTTTTATAGGATTTCTTATTTGATGGCGTAACAATGCAGCAATGGCGTAAGACATTTAGCAACATCAAATAAATTAGCGAGCAACGAATTTTGGCTTATTGGGTTAGGAACTTCCGTTTTCTTTAATAACTTACGGCATCCTGATTAAGAACGCTGAATTTTTAATCTAAAAATCAGGTTCACCGAATACTGCGCGTCTCTATACGAACGACTGCCGCGAGGCAGACGGTTTTGTAAAAATCACGAGGCCATCGGTTTACAGTAGCTCTTTCTTTCGCTGCTCTTATTTAAAAGAAAATAATGAGTAAGTAATAACATGAAAAGAATGCTAATAAACGCAACTCAACAGGAAGAGTTGCGTGTTGCCCTTGTTGACGGGCAACGCCTCTATGATTTGGATATTGAAAGTCCCGGTCATGAGCAAAAAAAGGCCAATATCTACAAAGGTAAAATCACCCGTATTGAACCTAGTCTTGAAGCCGCTTTTGTTGATTACGGCGCTGAAAGACACGGTTTCCTTCCTATCAAAGAAATCGCTCGTGAATACTTCCCAAGTAACTATCACTCTCAAGGCCGTCCTAACATTAAAGATGTGTTAAAAGAAGGCCAAGAAGTTATTGTTCAAGTGGATAAAGAAGAGCGTGGTAATAAAGGTGCTGCGTTAACGACCTTCATTAGCTTGGCAGGAAGTTACCTCGTTTTAATGCCTAATAACCCACGTGCGGGTGGTATTTCACGCCGTATTGAAGGCGAAGACCGAACGGAATTAAAAGAGGCGCTGTCTTCTTTAGAAATCCCTGATGGCATGGGGTTAATCGTTCGCACCGCAGGTGTAGGTAAATCGGCAGAATCACTGCAACAAGATTTACTCTACCGTTTACGTCATTGGGAAGCTATTCAAAAAGCGGCTGAAAATCGCCCTGCACCGTTCCTAATTCACCAAGAAAGTAACGTTATTGTTCGTGCATTCCGCGATTACCTACGCCCAGATATTGGTGAGATCCTGATCGACAACCCGAAAGTTGTCGAAATGGCTCGTAACCATATCGAAGCTATTGGTCGTGGTGATTTTGCAAGTAAAATCAAACACTACAGTGGTGATGTTCCACTCTTTAGTCACTACCAAATTGAATCACAAATCGAATCTGCGTTCCAACGTGAAGTTCGCTTACCGTCTGGCGGTGCATTAGTTATTGATACCACTGAAGCGTTAACTGCTATCGACATCAACTCTTCACGCTCAACACGTGGTGGTGATATCGAAGAAACGGCGTTCAATACTAACTTAGAAGCAGCCGATGAAATTGCTCGTCAATTACGTCTACGTGACTTAGGTGGTTTGATTGTTATCGACTTTATCGATATGACGCCAGTTAGGCATCAACGTGAAGTTGAAAACCGCTTACGTGAAGCTGTGCGCCAAGACCGTGCTCGCATTCAAATTGCACGTATCTCTCGTTTTGGTTTATTAGAGATGTCACGTCAACGCTTGAGCCCTTCTTTAGGTGAATCAAGCCACCACGTATGCCCTCGCTGTACAGGAACGGGAACCATTCGTGACAACGAATCACTTTCTCTGTCTGTTCTTCGCCTTATTGAAGAAGAAGCGCTGAAAGAAAATACCCATGAGGTACATGCGATTGTTCCCGTACAAATTGCATCTTACCTATTGAATGAAAAACGCAAAGCGGTCAGCGATATCGAACAACGCCAAAGCCATGTTCGTGTTGTAGTTGTTCCTAATGACCAAATGCAAACTCCTCACTTCCACGTGATCCGTATCCGTAAAGGTGAAGAGGTAAATACTCTAAGCTATAACTTAGCTCAATATCACGAGACAGAAACTTTAACGCAAAGTGATGAAACTGCTGCTGAGCGTAAAGTACCTGAGCAACCTGCAATTTCTGCTTTTGCACTGCAAGAGCCTGTTGATGCATCTACAACTGTTAAGTTAAAAGAAGCCTCTACAAAAGCGCCGGTTAAACCAGCAACAGCAGAACCAGCAAAACCAGGTTTATTTAGCAAAATTGCTGCTTTCTTCAAGAACCTATTCGGTGAAGAAGAAAAAGTGGTAGAGAAGCCTGCACCAAAAAATCGCCATAATAATGATCGTCGTCGGAACAATGATCGTCGCAATAATAATCGCCGTAATAATAATCGTCGTGACCGCGATGATAATGAAACACGCGACAATCGTGACAATCGTGATAACCGCGACAATCGCAATAACCGCAATGCCTCATCGGATGATGCGAATAATCGTAATAAAGGCCGTAATAATAAGAATACGAGCCAACAAGACGAACAAACAACTGAGACTAACAATCGTGACAACCAGCAGCAACGTCGCGAGCAACGGACTGAGCGTCGCCGTCGCCAAGATGAAAAACGTCAACAGCAGGTGGCTAAAACCCAGCAAGATTCTCAGCAAAATAATGTTGAAGATGCAGTGGAAAAGGAAGAACAACAACGTCCTGTTGCCCCTCGTCGTCAACGTCGTCAATTAGAGCAAAAAATTCGTGTTACTGATAACGAGCAGGTTATTGCTCCAGTTGAAACGACACCTGAAATAACGCCTGCGCCAATTACTGCATTGCCTGCACCAATTGCCCCAGTGAGCCAAACTGAAGGTGAAGTACAAGCAGAAGAGCGTCAAAGCGCTGTGGCACAAACTGATGACGAAGAAAAGCAAGACACCATCATTCCACGTCGTTCACGTCGTTCACCACGTCATTTACGTGTCAGTGGGCAACGTCGTCGTCGCTACCGTGATGAACGTCATTTAACAAAATCACCAATGCCATTAGTTGCTGCAGTTGCCTCACCTGAGCTCGCATCTGGCAAAGTATTTATTCATTACCCGATTGCCCAGTCTCAGCAAGAGAGCATGGCAATCATCACTAATGAAGAAATGCTTGAACAACAAAGTGTTAATGAAGCTTCTGTAACTGAAACTGCAAATGTTACCGCGTCACAAAGTCATGTGACTGTTGCCCCTGTCGTCGCTGAAGACGTTAAACTCGAGTCTCAGGACACGACTGTAGAAACTTCTTTAGTTAACGAACCAACCGCTGTCGAGCACATTGTTGAACCAGCTCCAGTTATTGTCGAAGAGAAAACTGGTGTTTCGCAAGAAGTTGAAACCGTCGAAGCTGTAAAAGAAACTGTAGCAATAGTGGCTGACGTTATTGAGCCACAGGTTGAAATAGCTCAAACAGAAGTGGCTGAAAGCGTTACTATCGCGGACGAACAAACGGCGCCCGTTATTGTTAATGAAAAGGTCAATGACGTGGTTGAAGAAGTACAGCATGCTGAAGTCGCTGTCACTACATCAGTTGAGGTTGCCCGTATCGAGGAAGTTATCGAACCTGTTGCAGCGGTTGAGCCTGCTGCGGTAGCAAGCAGCCCAGCGGTCAGCTTACACAAACGCCATGCTTATTCTCCAATGACAAAAGCGCCAGCACCTACAACTGCCGCTGCACCATTTGAGATAACAGAGTATCAGCGTGAAGCCTCTACCTTTGAAGGTAAAGGTGGCGCAGGTGGCCATGTTGCTTCAAACGTCGCAACCTCTGCAATGGCAAAACCATCTAGTCACTAAAACTTAATAGTTTTAAAACACCGAAGCCTTGATAGGAAACTATCAAGGCTTTTTTATTACAATATAATTTAAAAATTTCATCACCTCGTCGTTTTTTTACATTGTATTCTCACCCAATTCATGTTTATATTACTGTGTTTTTGTACAGTTTATTTATAAAGAAAAGGGAAATCCATGTTAAAAGTCATTGCGGAAGATTTTATTAAAACTGAGGCGATTGAAATAGTTATGCCACTATATCGTGAATTAGTCGCTGCAACCAAACAAGAACCATTGTGTATCAGTTACGACCTTTACGTTGACCAAAAAGATCCGGGGCACTTTATTTTTATCGAGGAGTGGCCGAATCAAGAAGCGCTAGATATTCACTGTGCCAGCGAACATTTTCAGCGCCTTGTTCCGCTCATAAATAGCTATAAGCGGTCGGACCCTATTATCAAACTGATGAATGGTGCGTTTGAATAAGCGCATTAGTTAAACGAGATCCTAGGAGCATAT
>NZ_JAMPNW010000022.1:0-69553 GCF_028479545.1 Providencia sp. PROV201 | reverse complement strand
TTATGTTGCATTATGCATTGATTTTCATAGGTATTTTATTTATCCAATTGATTATTATTGATAATTGATTAATTTTTTTGTTATATTTTATATTGCTGTATTTTAAAACATCAATTAAAGGTTTTTAACTTACAAAAACCAAAAATATGAATTTATCATCTAAATGATTTCACTTACATCGTGCCGTTTCACAGAGCGGCTTTATTGGATAATCAAAAATAGACTATTATTGTGAAGAAAATGATTAAAATATGATAATAATTAGTTAACCACGAAAGTGATTTGCTGACACTCTTAATTTGAGTAATTAAATCATGATAATTCAAAAAAAAAAGAATAAATAAAATTATTAACTAATTTTGTTTTTAGTGACTGGAAAATAAATTATTTGAGTATGCTATTTATGGGTTTAAAAATAATCATTGCCCTTAATATGCATAAGAATACCTCAGTTTTATAAAATCAATCACCTAAATAACCGAGGTATTCTTGATGTTTAGTTCATATTATTATGTTTAGCGTTAGCTTTATGTTGACACAACTCATTAAATTACTTATTGATTCGACCAAATACCACTAAATCTTTTTTCATTACTAGCAGTATAAATTACAGTATGGGCGATATTTCGATGTCCTAAATAATCTTGGATTAATCGAGTGTCCCTACCCAAATCAGCTAAAGCATAGCCGCATGCATGCCTTAGCATATGAGGATGAAGCTTTACAGGAAGCCCTGCAATTTTCCCATACTGCTCAAATAAGCGATAAATTTGATAACGAGAAATTTGGCTTCCCTTTTGTGAAATGAATAAACAATCTGACCCTGCTGTTTTCCAAGAATCTCTTTCAACTAGCCATTTTTCAATCGCATTAAACTCTTCGGGGATTATAGGCTGTACGGTAGACAGCCCTCCTTTTAGTCTCCTAATAAATATCACTTTCTGCGCCAAATCAATATCAGCCATTGTGATATGAGTGAGCTCACTAACTCTTAATCCATGCAGAAAGCTCATTAATAACAAGCAATAGTCTCGATTAGGATAGCGACCTTGCTTTGTAGCATCCAATAAAGAATTAACTTCTGTACGTGTAATAAATTTACGTTTAGTCATTATGATCTCATCTATACCTCATTATATTTCGCTATATACCAACGATAAATTAACTAAAAATAATAATTTTCCAGAAAATTAAATATAATATGTCAGAAAAGTCAGTGATGATACCGAAATGCAACAACTTAATCATGATGTCACTAGGATATAAAAAACGAAATATGATGAATAGTTGAGTGGAAATTGATTTATAAGGTAGTTATATTGTTTTCATTGCATGAACGATAAAGGTAGCCTCACATGAACATTAGCCTGTATCCCTTTTCCCCCCTTATCTAGAATAGTGTATACTTGCCAGCAAGAAATTTATCCACGGTTAATGAACAATGAAAGAAATTGAAAAAACACAAATTAAACTTCTTAGCGACCGTTTAGACCTTATTCGTCACCAGATGGCAAGTATGCAGCTGACGAGTGAAGTAGAAAAACATTCAGAGCTAGAGAAAGAAAAAGCGACACTGGAAATTGAAATCGCTCGCCTGAAAGCGCTGCGTAACAAAAAACTAAGCAAAGAAGCGCAAAAGCTTGTAGATATGCCATTCAAGCGCCCCATCACTAAGAAAGAACAAGCCGACCTTGGCAAACTGAAAAAGTCAGTGCGAGGCTTAATAATCGTCCATCCAATGACGGCATTAGGCCGTGAAATGGAACTGGATGTTATGACGGGTTTTGCTAAAACTGATTTTTAGTTAAAAATCATCCCAATTAAAGTCTGCAATACCTAACGAATACTGGAAGGTTCTTAATACACTTTTCGTGATTATGAACCGCTAGCCAGTAATTCAACCGTTAATCATCCCCTCTTTGATCAGATACTGTTTCTGTATTACCTACTGGCGAAATTGAGTGCCACCAACAGATCGAACGCGGTAACTGACAGCAAGCACATTATTTTACTAAAAAATAATGCGCTACTATATTTATAAATTCTGTTGAAAGAAAACAGTGAGTTTATCGAAAGGGATCTTGCTTGGATTATCATATAAATCAACATGATCAGCATTTGGAATAATCAAGAGTTCTTTAGGTTCTGAAGCCACTTTGTACACATCTTCTGAATAATAACGAGAATGTGCATTTTCCCCCGCAATCAGCAAAATTGGTCTTGGTGATATCATTTCAATATTGGTATGCATTGGAAAATTAAAAAAAGATATAGGCGTTGTTGCTGTCCACGCGGTTGTTGAGTTAATTGAACGAGGATGAAAACCTCGAGGAGTACGGTAATAATCAAAAAATGCGGCTAATACAGGCAGTGCATTCTCTGGCAAAGTCTCCGGTAAAACACGTTGCCCCTCGATAATATTGCCATCTTCATCGAATGGCACCTCATGGTAACCTAAAGCATAGTGTCCATTTTTTGCATCTTTCCAGCGCTGCTGGCTAAGATAATCAATCACTTTATGTCGTTCTTCAATGGTGTAACTATCTTGGTACCCGCGGCTAATACTGCGAGACATATCGTACATTGATGCCGTCGCTACGGCTTTAATACGTGAATCGCTACTCGCTGCGGTTAAAGCCATACCACTTAATCCACAAATAGCTAGCACCCCAATACGATTACGGTCAACATTTGGCTGTAGACCTAAAAAATCAACAGCCGCACTAAAATCTTCCGTATTGATATCCGCAGAAGCAACATTTCGAGGCTCACCACCACTTTCCCCCGTAAAAGAGGGATCAAATGCGAGAGTAATAAAACCACGCTCTGCTAATGTTTGCGCATACAACCCCGAAGACTGCTCTTTTACTGCGCCAAATGGACCACTCAATACAATCGCAGAAAATAATCCACCACTATGTTTAGGTTGATATAAATCTCCGACTAAGGCTAAACCATAACGATTTTTGAATGTGACTTTTTTATGTTCAACCTTATCACTTTTTACAAAGGTTTTATCCCATAGCTCACTGAAATTTGTATTTGGTTGCGCTAATACTGGCGCTGTAATTATCGATGCCATACCTGCAACAGCAATACTTGCCCCCGTTAATTTCAATAAATCTCTACGTTCATGATCCATAATGTACATCCTCTTTTAGTCATTTCTTTGGAAAAGCTCTATCACCGCTTGTTTTGGTAATATTCCAGCCCATGGGTTATGTTTCCTTTTCAGCCTTTGCTGTGCACTGAACAAGTATTGCTGCAACTACAAGAAATAACGCACTGATTGCAAAAGTACTTTCATAGCCCATCAAATCAAATACTATGCCTCCCACCGAAGCACCTGAGGCAATGGAAAGTTGGATCACTGCGACCATCAACCCCCCTCCTGCTTCTGTGTTATTTGAAAATATTCGAGGTATCCAGCTCCACCAACCAACAGGCGCGGCAGTCGCGATAAACCCCCAAAGACTCAATAATACGGTGGCAGTAAGAGTGGAATAGCCAAAGAAAATAAGTGATACAGCAATACTGGCCATCAATAATGGAATCGTGATTAATATTTGATAGAACCCTATTTTTAATACACGATTAATCAGTAAAGTTCCGATAAATCCAGTAATACCAATAAGTAACAAGATAAATGTCACCATCGAGATATCGACTTTTACCACGGTCTCAAGAAAAGGGCGCACATAGGTAAATAAGGTAAATTGCCCCATAAAAAATAGACCGATAGCAAGCATACCCAGTGTGACAACCCGGTATTTAAAAAAGCTAAAAATACTGAGAATCTGAGGCGTATTTTGATGGCTATTCGGAGCAGTTGGCATTGAGGGTAAACTCACCCATAACCACACAATAGTTGCAATCGCGATAGGTACTAAGCCTAAAAATGCCCCTCTCCACCCAATAGTTGAGCCTAGATAAGCCCCTAAAGGTGCAGCAATAACCGTTGCTAGTGCATTGCCGCTATTGAAAATAGCCAGTGCCTTAGAAACTTGATCTATCGGTACAAGGCGCATTGCTATCGCGGCAGACATAGACCAAAAACTGCCAACAACAACACCGATTAGCGCACGGCCAACCATATAAACATAATAATTAGGAGCCAAAGCAATCATTGCACCTGACAGCCCCATTAAGAACGCGAGCCCGAGCAATAAAGTTTTACGATTTAAATGACGAGTCAGCGCAGAAATAAATAAACTCGTTATGACAGCAAATATTCCTGAGATCGTAATACCTTGTCCTGCCATGCCTTCAGTTACCTGAAAATCAAGCGCTAACGGCGTTAACAAGCTCACAGGCATAAATTCTGAGGCAATCAATACAAAAACACATAGCGTCATGGCAAAAACTGCACTCCAATTCGCTCTTTCAGGAAAATTTCGCTTTTGAAAAATGACATTATCCATCAGTTATATTCGCCTATGTACCTACGATATTTAATGGACATCATCATGTCATACAGGTAATAATTTAATTAGTGGGTATAATCTTCATAAACTTGTGAGAAAAATTCATTAATGATGAAAGGTAAAATGAATGACTTGCACGCTTTTCTTATCATTGCTCAAGAGCAAAGTTTTACAAAAGCGGCCGCAAGACTGGGTGTGACGCCTTCGGCATTGAGCCATACAATTCGACTTTTGGAAGAACGCTTAGGGATCCGGCTTCTCGCAAGAACAACCCGAAATGTTTCAGTGACAGAGGCTGGCGCACAGCTAATGAATGCCATCCACCCATTATTTGAACAGATTGATATTGAACTTAATGCATTAAGTGAGTTACGAGACAGCCCTAGAGGAACTATTCGCTTAAGTTGTACCGATGACCAAATAGAAATTTATATTCGACCAATATTGAATAATTTTTTACAAAAATATCCTGATATCACAATAGAAATATATGTGGACTATGGTTTTACAAACATTGTTGAAGAGCGTTTCGATGCAGGAATTCGAATTGGCGATGATATCAATAAAGACATGATAGCAGTTCGCATTGGGCCAGATTGGCGCTTAATTGCTGTCGCTTCACCTGACTATTTTAAACAGCACCCTAAGCCTTTATTTCCTAACGACTTATCTGAACATCAATGTATCAATATTCGCCATCGTGCTGCGGGGGCTATTTATGCATGGGAATTTAAACAAGATGGCCGTACAACGAGTATAAAGGTGGATGGGCAACTCGTTTTCAATAGTACACTACACCAGTTAAATGCAGCACTTGATGGAATGGGAATAGCCTATATTCCTGAACATTTAGCAGAGCCTTATATTGCCGACGGTAAGTTACAGGCTGTATTAATCGATTATAGCCCTTACTTTGAAGGTTTCCATCTGTATTACCCAAACCGTCGCCAATCCTCACCCGCTTTTATGGCTTTTGTAGAAGCAATAAGGTATCGGAACAAAGGAGTCGCACTATGTGGGTAATGGCGTTGATATTAAATGAGTTTATGGAGTTGGCTAAATAGCAGTACCCCCATTAATGCCCCCAGATTGGTTTTTGAGTGATAGGTTTTTAGAAACAATCATTTCCTTCCTCTATTCTTCTGTACATCACTATTCTTTTTTAGTTAAAAAATCGATCCTTTTAGGGAGTCCTGAGTTGAGGCAATCAATAACAAAAATACTGCCAAACTTGGTTCACAATCGAAAATATGAGTTGCCCTTGTTTCATATTTTTGTTCTTCCAACAGCTTGAATGATTCATAAGCTTGTGTGTGTGACTTACCCACTTCAACCCCTTAGTTATCCTGATAAAAGACTAGGGAGCAAAACATTACGCAAAAACTAGCAAGCGGCTTCTTTTATTTACTTTTTTTCAATAAGTCTTTCAACGCCGCAATATTCGCCCTTGCCCCTTCAGCTTCTTTTAATTGGCGACGCTTTTGAGCATAAATATCAAACATTTCTTTGGCTTTTTCGTCAGCAATTTTCTTACTAATCCCACCAGCACCCTGCAAAACTTCACGCTCATTGAAACTTAAAAACTGATCCAGCTTGGTATCCCAATCCTGTAAGAAAACCTGCTTACGGCGCAGTGCTTGGTCTTCGGCAAAGTCGAGCCACATATTGACGATACGGTTTAATTCTTTGAGCTCATTTTCACGTAGATAATTCTTCGCAATCGTCACATCCGTTTTACGAACTTCGTCCGACTTATAGCTGGTTAAGCCCATATCCGGCTGGCTAGCATCTGCACGACTGGCTATAAGCTCAGCAGCAGTCATGCCAGTACAAGCAAAATGCAGTTTGTTTTGAATGGTTTGGAAGAAACGATTGGTTTCTTTATTGGAAGGCTCGTAATCCACTGCCATAGTGAATATATCTTTCACCCGTAAATACACACGTCGCTCACTGGCGCGAATATCACGGATGCGTTCGAGCATCTCATCAAAGTAATCAGGCACGACTGACTGACCGACAGGCGGGTTCTTCAGTCGTTCATCATCCATCACAAACCCTTTGACCAGATACTGCTCCAGTGTTTGCGTTGCCCATTGACGAAACTGCGTACCGCGAACCGAACGGACGCGGTAACCGACAGCAAGAATGGCAGGTAAGCTGTAATGGTCGATCTCTCTGGAGACCTGACGATTTCCCTCTAATCGAACTATCCGGAATTTCCGGATGGTTGCGTTTTGAGCAAGTTCCCCTTCAGAAAAAATATTAACAAGATGTTCGTTAATTGTACGAACATCTTTTCCATACAGTTCAGCAATGGATGCCTGAGATAACCACAGCGTATCAGACTCAAAGCGGCATTCAACGTGAGTTTGGCCATCTTCACTGCGGAACAAAACAAATTCGCCCTGTGGTGCTTCAGGAAGATTGTCGCTCATCAAATTGCCTCCGCTCTCTATACGTTATGCATAAAATATGAACAACAATATAGCATATTTAACAAAAAAATAAGGCCACCAGCAAATAGGTAGCAAGCACATTATTTTATGAAAAAACAATATACTACTATTATCTATATTCTTTCTTTGCAAGAAAAATATTCATGCATTTTTTCAGTCATTACCCACGGCGCTTTATTCAGTTTAATATCATCACAATGCTATTAATTGAACGAATGTAAACTCGCTCACCTTTGATTTATGCTCTCGATAACTTATATCACGTACACGAGTTTAGCAAACAACGAACAGACAGAAGCCTTCGATCCATTGGTGTTAACCTCGCTCCCCTCCATCGGTCATTTTATAGGGGGTTACCATTGGCCTTGAGGCCGCTACCTGGCGGGCGTAAGGCTTCATCGTGGGGGCATCCAAAAAATAGGGAAAAATTATGCCCCCAATTTTGCCCCCAAACAGGGGTATAAACCAGTAAACATGGGGAGAATCAGACAGACTCCGAGATGATTAATCTTATTGATTTAAAAGGAAAATATAGACTTTGAGAGAAATTCAGAAACTGCGTTTGGCGGAGATAACATGATATTTTGCTGCTAGTTGTGGAATTAAATTACGGAACATAAAAGATGATGCTGCAAAGCCATGAAGTAACAATACTTTTTTATTGCTTGGACTTCCAGCTTCGCGATAAAAAATATTCATATCCCCTACTTGCTCATATCGATAATGACTTTGCAATTCTGTATTTGGTTTTATTTTCATAACAACCTCACGTAACCATTAAAATCAGATTTGAAGGTTAGGTTAAGCTATGCCAAATACCATTCAGGCTTCTCCGCTATTTCTTTCAGGAAATGTAGCACTAGATTTTATAAATACCCAGTATAGTGAGAATGGAATAGATAAAGATGTTTTGGCTAATAATCAAAGTGTTATAAGTTGGCTAGAACAAGTGGGGCAATTAAAGGAGTCACCTAATGTCATACCTATAGATTTAATGGTAATTTCCAAGCAATTAAGGACGGAACTAAAAAATATTATTGACCAATTACTCAATGGTCAGCCCCCCAAGTTGTCAGCGTTTAACCATCTCTTAGATGAAGTTCAATTTCTCGAACAATTAGATTGGGATAATGATAATAAAAAATTCATACTGCTAAAAAAATGCTGAGTTAAAAGCTCTCTCTCAATATTAGAGCCTGTTATTAGTTCAATGTTGTACTTACTTACTCATGAAAACATGCAATACATTCGGCAATGTGAAGCATCCGACTGCGTCTTATATTTTTTAGATTTAACTAAATCTCACCGTCGCCGCTGGTGTAGTATGTCAACATGTGGAAACCGTATGAAAGTTGCTGCATTTAGAGAGCGTAAGAAAAAACAATAAAATTGAGGTGTTAATTAGCACCTCAGTTTACTGAGTTTCACCTCTTTCGGCGTGTTTGGCTCCCCAGTCTCTCATCAAAACCAACAAAGGGGTTAATGTATTTCCATATTCAGTAAGGGAATATTCAACATGTGGAGGGACAATTTCGAATACTGTTCTCGTCACTATACCATCCTCAACTAGCTCTTTAAGTTGCATTGTTAGCATTCGCTGTGTAATGCCATTGATCATCCTTTTTAATGCGTTAAACCGACAAGTTTCATTTTCGAGTAAATGAAATAAAATTATTGGTTTCCATCTACCCCCAATAACTTTCAAGGTAGTGGTAACGGAACACCCATAAGGTTCATCATAATTCATTCGATTTCTCCATTGATATACAAAAAGACTATACATTATAAATGCCGTTTAATTATGTAAAGGATATTCTCTATATAAATCTTTTTTGAACCCAACAATAAAGATTGCAATGCCAATATCCAAATTCTTTCCAATAATAATAGCGCTTATAAGTAAGAAATTGATTTTAAATCACCTCCTTGACTTTTACACCAAGCCTTATACATTTCATATTGACATATCGGTAAATATCGATATCATGATACATCATAAATCTATTCAAGGCATTTTATATCATGGATCTATTGAAAATATTTAAAGCTCTTGCGAACTCGACTCGTCTTGAAATTTTGAATGGTTTAAAGGAGCCTGAAAAAAATTTCCCTCCACAGGATGAAGGCGATTTTAACACTGTAGGAGTTTGTGTTAGTAGTATTCAGGAATATGTTGGGTTATCACAGTCAACAGTGTCTGATTATCTTGCAACTCTGCAACGAGCGGGTTTAGTTGAAGTTAGGCGAATAGGTCAGTGGACTTACTATAAGCGGAATGAAGCAAATATCAGTTCGTTAGCTGAGCTTATTAAAGAGGAATTGTAATTTACATTTTAAAATCCAGATATCGAAATATCTCGATATTTGCTTCTACAAAAAGTGATAATGAACAAACCATTAAGTTATTAAATACTCCCAAGTTCGTATGATTTAAACAGGATAACACTATAATATTATTGAATTTTTAGTGTATTGAAAATAATGAGAGCAGTATGGGATTCGTTTAAGGAATGGATAAATATTCTATCCGTTTATCTTTTACCGCAGATGACTTGGCAAAAAAATTTTTATATTTGCTTGTAGTATTTTAGTGGGTACTTCAATAAACAATAGTTCAAATTATTTCACAACTAAAAACTTAATTAATGATTATTTACCGTATACAGACTAATCAGTTGGTTGAGCAAAAAATTATATTCATTAAGGTTATCATATGCTTAAAAATAAACTGTATAGTAACTCTTATGCTTCAATAGTGAAAGAAATATATCGGGGACTTATCTATGCATTGCCAGTATTAATTGGTTATATTCCTTTTGGTTTGCTTCTAGGAACACAGGCCGCACAAAAAGGGATATCCCCACTAGAAATGGGAATGATGACAGGTCTCAACTTTGGAGGTGGTTCTGAATTCGCGGTTATGCCGATATGGTCACCAATGCCCAATATACTAACAATCGTCCTGATCACGATACTGGTAAATAGTCGTTATCTAATCATGGGCATTACCTTTGCACCATTAATTTACCATTTACCGCCAAAAAAAGCGCTCCCTACACTGTTCGCTATGAGTGATGAAAGTTGGGCATTGGGAATGGCCGATGCAGCTCGCAGAAAAGCGAGTGGTCTAACTCCATTTAGTGGCTGGTTTTATATAGGTTTAGCTGGAGCTATGTGGTTGACTTGGGCCATTTCAACAATAGCTGGAGTAATCGTTGGACCTATGTTGGGTGATATCACTACTTGGGGCTTCGATATGGCATTTCCTGCTGTTTTTTTTGTCTTACTCAAGGGGATGTGGAAGGGCCTTAGAGCATCAATACCATGGGTTGTCAGCCTAATATGTGCTACCGTAACATACCAATTTATTTCAAATGCCTTATATGTACCTGTTGGAGTGGCCGCTGGATTCGCTACAATACTTCTGATGGGAGACAAGAATTGAGTTTACAAGTTTTATTCACTATCTTACTAATGGCTTTCAGTACTTTTGCGATCCGTTGCGCTGGTTATATAATTCTACGTAATCGTAATCTGAGCCCGAAAATACAGCAAATTATCGAAGCTGTTCCGGGCTGTGTACTGTTGACTGTAATCACTCCATATTTTGCTACTTCGTCCCCAGTAAATTTGTTAGCACTTGTAATATCAATTGTGGCTACATCACGTTTTTCCTTATTACCGGTGGTAATTATTAGTGTCGTATCAACTGCTGTTTTACGTGGGCTATTTTAATAAATATATTTCATGAATAGAAATACAGTACCATTCATGAAATGTGTCGTTTCTCTATTGTATTGTAAAATATCTATCACCTAAATATAAACTAAAAAATATGCTCAATCGGAGAGTTACAGTAATAGCTAAGAATTAGAAATAAAATATTTTAGATATCCATTAAAAATCTATGCAATATTATTCCAGAATAATTAACCTGGCTTGTATAGGGAAACTTAAAGCTCATGTGGATTAATATTATTTTTAGAACTTATCCTAAAAGGAATTATCGTACACTTAGTTAAAATAATTCCTGATGTCGAAATATGACAAGCAGAAAGTGACGAATTAGCAGTGATCTCTGGGGTAAAATGGCTACATACTCCCAGAGAACAAAATTCATCATCCGCTAGGGACACACCGCAAGCGCGTGGATAATCGTGCCACAGTGAACGCGATTTTATTCGTGTGCACAGAACAGGTTGTCAGTGGCATGCCCTGAATGCAACAAGCATTTGCTGATCAAACTCTGCCAATCGCCGCTTCCAGGAGTACTGTAAGGCCGGCGTTTTCGAGCGGTTCTGACAGAACAGATTACTTTCCTGAGAGAAGTTGGATGCCATTGACTAGCCATAGTTGTCAATGGCCAGCGCGTATCTGGCAAAATTGGTCACCGGAAAACTAATCATCTGTATACCGTAGGGGCGTCATCACTACTATCAGCTTTCCGGATTAAACATGACTGAAGTTATCGAATAAATGATTAATCTTACCTAGATTCAGGTAACAGCCGCTATCCAAAAATCCCCCCGCACCAGTACATTTACTATAGGCCCGAACCTGTTGTGAGCAACAGAGCTGGCAGGCCCGCACACCGGGCTATCGTGAAATGATGATTACTGGAAAAGGAAAAAAATTTCGGCAATGACTGGTGAGTCAGGTTTTGTAATTATGAGCTTCTGACCAGTAACCGCGATAATTTACGGGCAAACGGCAGAACAAATAAGACTGTCGGAAAAGCAATAGCCCAAGATATACTCCATGATGTCAGCCACGGGGAAACCAGTTGCCAGGAAAAGCCCAGTGCTTTGACCGTACTGATAAAAGAAACAATACCGCTCATCACCAGCGATAAGAAAAAAGGAACCAGAAAGATTAACGCACGCTGAGGCAGCTTAGGAAAACCTAAAATATAATTTTTGTCCTGAAAAGACATAGATGACTCCGTATAGTGACGACACAACAACACATAACCGTTGTAATTTACAAAGTTACATGCGTTGATTAACGTAAACGCTTACGGGTCAGAGAATTGACCGTTGATGATGCAATTCTATGAGTCTGATTGCATTTGTCAAGTGCAATTTATTCTCAATACCGCAATGTTTTTTTAACCCTGATAATTCAAAATCGTATCTGCTGAGACAGAATAAGGGAAGTCAAAAGCAAGAGATAATTATATATCTATAAAGGCTATCATCATTTATTTAGTTATCTTTTCGGTATATAAAATGATACTACATTACAAAATTGTGCGTACTTATATAAAGAATCATATATGTATACACTGCATTTTAACTCAAACATGGAGATTAAAATGAAAGCGGTAATTATTAAACAATTCGGTGCATCACAGGTTATGGAGCTGGTTGAGCAATCAACACCGAAGCCGAAAGATGATGAAGTACTTGTTAAAATAAAAGCTACATCCATAAACCCAGTAGATATTCAAACTCGCCGTGGTGACTATAAAGATGCTATTTCGTTACCTGCAAAATTAGGTGTAGATTGCGCGGGAATTATTGAAGCAGTAGGCAAACACGTCCAAAACTTAAATGTTGGTGATGAAGTTTACTATGTGCCAAGATTGCTTGAAAATGAAGGTAGTTATGCTACCCATCATATTGAGAAAGCGGCAATTATAGCTAAAAAGCCAGCAACAATCACTTTTGAAGAGGCTGCTACACTACCTTTATCTGCGGGGACTGCTTGGGAATGTTTAGTCGAAAGGGGGCGTTTAAAAGCGGGTGATAACGTTCTAATTCATGGTGGAAGTGGTGGTGTTGGTGTTTATGCTCTACAAATTGCTAAATATTTTGGTGCTCATGTGGTTACTACCTGTAATAATACAAATGAAGGATTTGTAAAGCAATTGGGCGCTGACCAGTACTATGATTATAAGAGTGCTGGTTTATACGAGAAAATTTATAATGACCATCCTAACGGCTTCGATATTATATTAGATACTGTAGGTCAAAAAACCATAGAAAACAGTCTTGCTTTGCTAGCACATGCAGGAAAAATTGTTTCTATTGTCGATATGTCAACACCGCAAAACTTGATTAATGGTTGGTCAGCTAACGGTGAAATTCATTTTGTATTTACGACTCAATCAGCTAGAAGGTTGGCAGATATGGCAGATGTCATCGATAAAGGTGGTATCAAACCTATATTAGAGCGAACTATGATGCTAACCGATATTGTTGCGGCTCATGATTTAATTGAAGCTGGTACAAGAAAAGGTAAAATAGCCATTGCAATAAATGGCTAATTGATTCATAAAATAATATTAAAATTGTATGGTTCATAAACTAAATATTTAGTTTATGAACCATACCGTAGCTAATATAAAAATTTCAGATACATCACGCTATATAAGCACTGGATTCTAATCATAAACGTCAATATGAGACTCTTATTTTTAGGCATCTTTTGAATGACTTCATCATCTAAAATGATATTATTTCTTATCGGGTATATAGAAAGGCTCACTTTCAAATAGTTTATTAACCACAATCAACATGCAAGATCTTGCTTGGTTTCCTATTGTAAATAGTCAGATACATAAACATGAATCAACTTAATAGAGCATCTAGATGAGCCTTAGAAGGTTGATGTTTTAAATATAACCGTTCAGTTTCTCTAAAATTAGATAGCTATAATTAGATTTTCTGCCTTAAAAATTGCAGAGGTCATGATGAAGGAAGCCCGTTTTACTGAAACTCAAATCGTTAATATTTTAAAACTCGCTGATTCTGGTATGAAAGAGGACGATATTTGCCGCCAAAATGGGATCAGCAACGCCACTTATTATAATTGGAAATCAAAGTATGGTGACATGGAAGCTAATGATATTAGACGATTAAAAGAACTTGAAGATAAAAATGCGAAACTGAAAAAGCTCTTTGCGGAAGTTAGCCTTGAAAACCACGCGATGAAGGAGCTTTTCGCAAAAAAGGGTTGGTAGTGGCTGAAAAGAGATCCTGTGCTCAATCATTAAAAGAGGCAGGCTTATCAATCAAGTCATTAAGGCTTGTAAGCTAACGTCGTTGTCACGAGCCACGTTTTACCATCAGCAAATAGATTGGCGTAAAAAAGATCAAGTAATGATCGATGCCATACAATCGGTGTTAGCGAAATCACCACAATCGGGATTCTGGAAATGCTATTTTCGACTGAGATTTCAAGGCTATCCTTTTAATCATAAACGAATTTATCGCGTTTATTGTCGATTAGGATTAAACCTGAAACGACGGGGTAAAAAAGTACTTCCGATACATCAAAAAGGCCATTAGTGATTGAAAAATTCCCAAATATTCAATGGGCATTGGATTTTATGCACGACAGTTTATATTGCGGTAAGCGCTTCAGAACTCTCAACATTATTGATGAAGGAACGCGTGAATGCTTGGCGATTGAGGTTGATACGTCATTACCGGCTGAACGCGTCATCAGGTTGCTTGATCGTTTAAAAGCCGAAAGAGGGTTGCCGAAACAGATCCGATTCGATAATGGTCCTGAACTCATTTCAGTTAACTTATTGAATTATTGTGAAGATAACCAAATTTTACTGTGCCATATTCAACCGGGAAAACCGCAGCAAAATGGGTTTATCGAGCGTTTTAATGGTTCGTTCCGTCGTGAGTTTTTAAATGCGTATTTATTTGAATCGTTAAGCCAAGTGCGAGAATTAGCGTGGTTTTGGCTGCAAGATTATAACCAAAATCGAACTCACGAAAGTTTAAATCACCTCCCACCGGAGGCCTATCGTCAACAGTTAAAAAACTCTAAATTGGTGTGTCTCAATTAAAGGGAAGTGGACAGTTTTATAAGCTAATTCAAGACGGCGAGTTTCCTAAACCTATCAAACTAGGACGTAGCTCTCGTTGGTTACGGAGTGAAGTTGAAAACTGGCTGCAGCAACGGATTACTGAATCGAGAAAAAATAACTAACTATGTTATTGGAATTATATAGATATATATTGCTTTATTTATAATGCTAGGTCATAGGTTCAACTTCTATTATCGGTGTCATCTCAACGTCCCCAGACGTCCGTACTCATCTGTAAACACCTTGATTTATAATGATTATACTGCTTTTTAGTCAATCATTATCCGTAACCATCTGATAGAGTCCGATACTGAATCTATATAGGATTGTGTATATGTTCCTGTTCGGTTTTGGATTCTTATACACATGCATTTAAACAATATGCCAATTCGCTGTAAAACCCATACACTTGAAGCACGGCAAAGACTGTCATTGCTTATAAACACTTTGTAAAATTCAAATACAAGAGACTATAAAAAGGCAGCTAGGAATGGTAGCTAAATTACTGCTCCAGTTGATAAATACCTCTAGCCACGAACACCAAATTCATTAAAGACTCGATAGGTTTATTTAAACTAGTAATATTATTTGTATCAACATGACAAAAATGAGAGGTATAAATTTTTAATCTATTCTCACTTAACTTTCTTATATCTAAGACTAACTTTAAATTAGCCTTAGATTTTTAACACAATAGATAATAGTTTAGTCTAAAAAATCAATGCTATTGCCCATCAATACTATTAATGATTATTTAATAATAACTACTCTTATGCCTCCTTTAATATGAATTTAACAACACTTTTTAGCATATCTAAATCAAGAGTTTTATCAATATCAGGGTTCCTTAAAGCATTCACTGATAACCCATGTAAAATTGCACTAATGATTTCAAGCTTTGATTTCATTTCTGATTTTTTATATTTAAAAATTCCCAAAATTGACTCTTGAAATTCTTTATTCTCTTTGTGAACCACTTTTGATATAAATGGGTTTCTAGCTGCTTCAGCTAAAGTTTCCATCATCAATGAAGCTCTTTGTGTATTTTTATGTATAGCTGCTGCAATGGCAAAATCTTCAATTAACATATCTATCGCTTCATCGTCATTTACTGCCTGACGAGCTTTCTCAATAAAAAGGTCAGCATCACTTTTTTCATTTCGCACAATCTCTGCAATAATATCTTCTTTGCTTTTAAAATAGTGGTATATATGTCCAGTACTCATATTTGCTTTTTCTGCTATTTGGGCTAAGCTCGTTTTATGAAAACCTCTAATGCTGAAGCACTCAGCTGCCGCACCTAGTACTTGGGCCTTACGTTTTTTAGCTGTATCAGAGTCATCCTTCTCTATACCTCTTATATCTTTAGAAATCATAAAGTACCTCTATAACTATTATATCAATAAGTTAATGTAGCTCTTTTCATCAAAAGTATAAACTAATTCTACTTGACCTAGATTGGTTACTCAACCTAGAATGCGTGATTAAAAAATTTGGTATAGATATAGCTATATATCTCCATTAAATAGGTTGGTTAACCAGTTTTTTTTTAATCAGGATCTGTTTTCCTTTTGTGGTCTTTCAATTCCGACCACTTATAGGTTGGTTGACCAACCTATACGTGGGTAGGTATGAAATAATGCACAATACTCTTTTATATCAATAGATTATGTTTTTTACTAGAGTATTCATTTTACATTATAGATAGGTTGACTTTATATGAACAAGAAACTAAAACTTCCCAGTAAGAACATAATGTTAGCTATATTAACATCTTTCGTACTTACATCTTGTGAAAAAAACGTGGAAGATATTGAAAAAAAAAGCCAAATAATAGAGGTATCTACGATTGAGCTGGTACCAAAAACATTAGTACTCTCAACTGAATTACCAGGTAGAACATCCCCTTTTTTAATTGCCGAAATCAGACCGCAAGTCGGAGGAATTCTTCAAAAAAGATACTTTGAAGAAGGCTCTAAAATTCAAGTAGGGCAACCACTTTATCAGATAGATCCCGCCCCCTACAAAACAACATTAGCAAAAGCGCAAGCAAACTTAGAAGCTCTAAGATTACTCTCTAAAAGGTATGACAGCTTAGTGATAAGTAATGCTGTTAGTCAGCAAGATAGAGATGACGCTCGTTCAAAATATTTGCAGGCAAAAGCCTCTGTAGAAAGTGCAAAAATTGATTTAGGTTATACTCAAATAACGGCGCCAATATCAGGCCGTATAGGTCGTTCATCTTTTACTCAAGGCGCATTGTTAACGGCTAATCAAGTATTGCCACTAGCAACTATTCAGCAATTAGACCCTATTTATGTAGATATTGTACAGTCATCAACGTCATTACTTCGTTTAAAAGATGAACTAGAAAGCGGAAAATTAAAAAATATTGGTAATAGCCAAGTCGCTGTTGAATTAACGCTAGAAAACGGTAAACAATACAATCACCAAGGAAAGTTGCAATTTTCTGAAATAACTGTAGATGAAGGTACTGGCGCTGTAACTTTAAGAGCTGTTTTTCCCAATCCAAACGGAACGTTACTTCCAGGCATGTTTGTACATGCCCAACTTCAAGAAGGAAGCCTCGAAAATGCGATATTAGTCCCGCAAAAAGGTATCACCTGGGATCTTGATGGGAAAGCGACAGCATTGGTCGTTAATAACAAAAATACAGTAGAATTACGATATATCACCGTTGATAGGACGATCGGAAATAATTGGTTAGTTTCTGAGGGATTGTCCTCTGGTGATAAGGTTATTATTGAAGGTTTACAGAAAGTCCAGCCAGGTTCTATTGTTCATATCACTTCAAATAATACTATTAATGATTTTCCGACGAAAAACTCAAGTCAAAAAGATGAAAAAGACAATATAACATCTTCCATTATATTGCCTGCAACACATCAAAAAGAAGATGATTAAGGAAAATCTCAATGTCAAAATTTTTTATTGATCGACCTATATTTGCTTGGGTTATTGCAATTATTATTATGATAGCTGGTGCTTTATCAATTAAAGTGCTTCCTATTAACCAGTATCCCAATATTGCCGCACCAGCAATTCAAATTAGCGGTACATACCCAGGAGCCTCTGCACAAACGGTTCAAGATACGGTTGTACAAGTTATTGAACAACAGCTAAATGGCCTTGATAACCTCAGATATATTAGTTCAAATGGTAATGCTGATGGAAGTTTCTCAATTACAGTCACTTTTGACCAAGGAACAGACCCAGACATTGCTCAAGTACAAGTACAAAATAAATTATCGCTTGCAACACCATTAGTGCCTGACGAGGTGCAACAACAAGGCATCCGGGTCGCTAAGTTCCAAATCAATTTTATGTTAGTTATGGGGTTAATTTCTACCGATGGAAAAATGAGTAGCTTTGACCTTGGCGACTATATAGTTTCTAACTTACAAGACCCTCTATCAAGAACAAAAGGCGTTGGCGACTTCATGGTTCTTGGAGCCCAAAATGCGATGCGTATTTGGTTAGACCCTGTGAAATTAGTTAGCTATAACCTGACTCCCTTAGATGTTAGCGACGCAATAAGATCACAGAACGTACAAGTTTCATCAGGACAATTAGGGGAACTACCAACAACTAAAAATGTTCAATTAAATGCAACTATTATCGGAAAAACACGATTTGAAACACCAGAGCAGTTTGAGAATATTTTACTCAAAATGAATACAGATGGTTCACAAGTTCGTTTAAAAGATGTGGCTAAAGTTGAATTAGGTTCTGAAAATTTTTATATACAAGCTAACTATGGTGAGAATCAACCTTCTGCAGGTATAGCATTAAGATTAGCAAGTGGTGCTAATGCCCTAGAAACTATTAATGCAGTTAAAGATACTTTAAAAGATTTGGAGGCAACTTTCCCTAATGGTGTAAAAGTTGTTTATCCTTACGACACATCCACAGTAATAAGCACTTCTATAGAAGGCGTAGTAGATACTTTATTTGAAGCGATTGTGTTAGTTTTTCTCGTCATGTTCTTATTTTTACAAAATTGGCGAGCAACACTTATTCCTACTTTAGCAGTACCTGTGGTGCTTTTGGGTACACTAGGCGTAATGGCAGCATTTGGTTTTACTATTAATATTTTGACTATGTTTGGCCTAGTACTTGCCATTGGCTTATTAGTTGATGATGCAATCGTCGTTGTTGAAAATGTTGAGCGCTTAATGGTTGATGAAAAACTATCTCCAATTGAGGCAACCCGTAAATCAATGGACCAGATTACTGGGGCGCTAATTGGTATAGGAGTAGTTTTATCTGCAGTATTTGTTCCAATGGCATTCTTTGGCGGATCAACTGGTGTAATTTATCGACAATTTTCTATCACTATTGTTTCAGCAATGGCTCTTTCAGTTATTGTTGCGCTAATTTTTACCCCCGCGCTCTGCGCTACAATATTAAAACCGGTGGTAGAAGGACATGAACACAAAAATAGATTTTTTGGTTGGTTTAACCGTTTCTTTGAGTATTCAACAAATAAGTATATTAATGGACTAACTCGTTTGCTCAAAGCAAGAAAAAGTGGCATGGCTGCGTTTACTCTTATTACTTGTTCTCTTATTGTCCTATTTCCAATGATGCCTACATCATTTCTCCCAGATATTGCCTCAACTATTTTCTTATAATTTTCTGTAGATTGCTCTTGTTGGTTAGGGGTATCAATAACAAGAGGTGGTATGGCCTCACAACAATGTTCTGCAATATGCTCATACAAAGCCAAATAATATCCTAAAACAGCCCTTGCATCCTCTGCTGCACCACCAACCTCATATATTTTATTATAGTCAAGTGGGCTAGTTATAAGTGAAGCATCAATGTTAACCTTTAACTTTGCTATATACTTAAAGAATGTATTCGAGAAATTTTCTTTTACAGTGTCTCTTTGCTCCTTTGTAATCAAAGCCTTTTGAGTTTTCTTTAAATTCCTCTCTTCTATTTCTTTTGTTTCAAGAACGACCGATTTCTTTTCAATAATAATATCAACTTGTTTATCAACATTATTAGCAGTAAACGTTGAAAACTCCTTTGAATTACTTGATTCAAACGCTAACTGTGAATTTAATAATTTTTCTTTAAGCTTTGAAAGCATCTCATTCAAGTGAGTTAAATCTCTTTGAGCGTTAACTCTTTCATTCTTCAATGAAAATAATTGTCTTTCGGCACTTTCTTTATCAATAAGAATGCTACTTCTATGTGCTATAGAGTTCTCGTGAATTGTTCCACATGTAGGACATTCAATACTTCCTTCACTCATATTTTCCACAGAAAAAATGTAATCTTTATCCAACTCATTAACTATGGACTCTGCAAGTTTCACTTGAGAATCAAGACTAATAATATCAATTTTTAAATTAGCAGACTCGTCTAAATTATTTTTAATTAACTCTTCATATTCTAATATATCACTAGCTAAACTTTCAGAATCAATAATATACTCCTGCTGAATTACATTGTTTTTTAAAATAGCAACAGCATTAGTTAGCTCATTGATATTACTTTTAACTTCATCTACTTGAGATTTAACTTCATAAATATCTTCCTCAATAACAAAGTGTTCCTTCGAAACAAGGCCAGCATGGAAAGATATTACAGGCTTAGCCCATTTACTATATTGCTGTAAATTCAAAAATGAATCCCATGGTTTAACCCATGTCCTCTTCTGGTCAATATAAAAAGGTAAAAAATAATATGCAGGCGGGGGAACTTCTAAATTAAAACTATTTTTTTTGGTAACAAAACATCGAAAAAAACCAATTTTGAGAATAAATCCGAAAACTCACCAGTAATTTTACTATAATTTTTTAATATACCACCATTTTTTGAAAGGTCATTTCATTTTTATAGCGATGAATAGAATATGACTCACCATCTATACTGAAATTTATAATCGATGAGCAATCCAACGCCTTCCAAACATTAGAAAACAATGGTTCACAACCAAATGACCAAAAAATCATTTTAGCTAACGTCGATTTACCAACGCTATTACCATCATTAGCAGTTATTAGAGTCAGATTCTTTCCGAACTCGAATTGCCTCGCGGACTTTGTTGAATGAGATATTATTATTATTTTCTCTAAAATTAACTTTCTCATGTAATTTTATCCTTAAGTTCCTAATCAACAGTTTATAGTTTTTTTCCATTAGATTTCACTCAATATAATTTCGTATATAATCGCTGCAATCAATGCCCTATCTGACTCAAAGAAAGAGATTTTTTTCTTTAGCAATTCAGTTTTAATCTTTTCAAGAAGCTCATAAGTTATTTTTTTATTTAAATCACTTCGATTATTTATAATAATTTTCTGAATGCTTTTCTGAATGTCCTGTATAGCTAATGAAGGAGATAAAACACGCAAAGAGTATGTGTTAACTTCTTTTAATAATTTCCCCTTTTCTAAAGCAGTTACAGTTAAGTCATCAATAATATATTTGGCTGCTTCAAGAGCAACTCCTGAGTTTTCTCCTGATATACCTTTTGTAACAACATCATGTATGTCATCATATGTTAATGCCTTTTTGACAAGTATTTCATCCCACTTAGCATAATCAAAAGTATCTTTACCTCGGATTCTAAGTGCATCCATTAAAACTCTATAAATATCCTTTGGTTTCAATAAATGTTTAGGAAATACGACCTCAACACTATCAGTTATACTTGTTATTGTGTGCTCATAATAACTTTGAAGTGGTATGTCAGAACAAACAAGCCTAAGTATTTCTTTTGGAAAAGAATCGAAGTCATCAACTTCTTTCTTTAAAGCATTTGTTATCGAATCAAAATCACCTGATTTCAGATCAGACAGCCCCATGGCCTTCAATTTTAATCCATCTTTTGGAGAAAAATTAAAACCTATTGTACTTACAAAATTTATCTCAGTAACTTTTTTTAAATAGCTTTTTTTATGGGCTGAAGAACATAGTTTTCCTAAAAGAGATGGTTTTTCATTTTTTTTCCCTTTATCCCGTTTAGTAAGGCTTTTCGTCGTATAACGAACTGAAGAATTAGCTTTGACTCGATTAAAAGTAAACTTAACTTTTTCTTTGTCTAATGAATCAGCAATAATGACTCTTCATGGTATTCCATAAATACAGCAAAATCTTTAGCATTTCTGTACGCTGAAAAAGCCTGACATAGAGCCCAGTGATATTGATATTCAAAACGGTCATAGGATTCAGCTCCAGCAGACTCTCGCTGAGCTACTGCAAGTGGGTTATCCATCTCTATTTCGCTATCCATTACAATTCCTCGAACGCTTTGACTTAGTGTATTAAACAAAAGATTATCAAGAAAAATTGAATTTGGAAGTAAAAAAAGATCGTTTATCTATCCAACTCACAGCATATATGAATATTTCTATAAAAAATCTCAGCGAGATTAAGCAATAATTTTTATCAATAATACCATTACATAAGTAGCCTTCTTTATATAAATAAAGCTATCTATCACTAAAAATTCACACTAACCACATTATCCAAACTCCCCTCCAACTCATCAATATAATCCGCATACCACTGCATCATTTCCCTGCGTCCATCAATATACTGAGCATGATTATACGTACCACGGATCGCATTCTTATCAATATGTGCAAGTTGTGTCTCAACCCAAGCAGAATTAAATCCTTTCTCATGCAAAATTGTGCTCATTGTGTGGCGGAAGCCATGTCCTGTTAGCCTTCCTTTATACCCTAACAATTCAATAACCTGATTTATGCTTTCCTTACTGATCGGTTTTCTATGGTCATTACGGCCTATAAAGACAAGCTCATAATGCCCTGACAGTGGCTTGAGTGAATTAAACAGCTCGATCACCTGCTTTGATAATAGCACAACATGTGGTCGCTTCATTTTCATCACTTCAGCAGGTATCTCCCAAATTCCTTTTTCTAAATCAATATCCTGCCAACGGGCAAAGCGAAGTTCTTGCGTTCTAACAGCCGTTAATAAAATAATTTTAGTGGCAGTTTTGGTGATTATACTGCCGGTATAACCAGCTAGATCCTTCAAAAAATAAGGCAACTCTTCAGCGGTTAAAAATGGAAAGTGTTGTTTCTTCGGTGGAGTTAGAGCAGAAGCTAGATCAGGGGCTGGGTTATATTCCGCTCGACCGGTAATAATTGCATAGCGAAAGACCTCACCGCAGCGTTGACGGACTTTCCGCATCTTCTCTAAGGCTCCGCGCTTTTCTATCTTACGCAACGTTTCAAGTAGCTCTAGAGGCTTAATTTCTGCTATCGGACGCTTACCGATATAAGGAAATATATCCTTTTCAAAGGTATCAATAATTTCATCACGATAACGTAGTGACCAGCGATCCGCTTTAGACGGTATGCCATTCACGAGCGACTGCTTCAAAGGTACTTTCAGAAGCTAAGTGCTTTTCTAATCGCGCTAATTGCTTTTGCTCACTTGGAGCTTTATTTTGAGCCAACAATTTTTTCGCATCATCACGCTGGTTTCTTGCTTCCGCTAATGTCACTTGCGGGTAAACACCTATAGAAAGCATCTTTTCTTTGCCTGCAAAGCGGTACTTCATTCTCCAATATTTAGAACCATTGCGATTAACGATCAGATATAACCCACCTGAATCAGAAAGTTTGTAGGGCTTATCTAGCGGCTTTGCCGTTTTAATTTTTATATCACTCAGAGCCATAACAAAACCTCCGTAAGCCCTATCTGTTACAAAGAAAATGAGAATTTGGGGGTGCAAGATATACCATACCTAAATGCACCCCCGATTAACACCCCCAATAGGGGGTTGATGTGGGGTAACCCCAGTTGAACTGAGTTGACTATGATTTGCCTTTATATGTTGAATTTAAAGGATTTAATTGACTTCAGTGGAGGTGTATTGAACTTGAGTGGCGGAAGATCACAGGAGTCGAACCTGCCCGGGACTGCTGGCAGCCCCAACTGGATTTGAAATCCAGCCGCCTCACCGGAGACGACGATCTTCCTCTATAGGTTGGAAAACGATTATAGACTGAATTCATTATTTTCCAAAGCATTGAAACTACAACTATTGCCTTTATTGATAAAAGCCAATAAAAACCCCATTTATTGATAAGCGTTAATAAGAAAAAACGTTAGATTGATATTGAGGTTTGTACATTTGCCCCCATATACTTTCTTATATTCGCAATGGCGTGCTAGTTCTATCACCCATAACATTGACCATATTTGGGTTTAAGTTCGCCATTTAACTTTTATTGTCAACACAGTAAGCCTTGGCCTACGAGCACAAGCCTGCAATCACAGGATGTTTTATGACAAATTCATTATTAGCCGATTCCGCACTACCCCGTTTTTCTACTATAGAGCCCGCGGATATTTTCCCCGCAGTCCAACACGTACTCAATGAATATCGCCAAACAGTAGAAAACCTGCTGAGCGCAGCGGATCAATATACTTGGGACAACCTGTGCCAACCTTTAGAAGAAGCCAGTGATAAGCTTTCTCGTGTTTGGTCGCCAGTCAGCCATTTACACTCCGTGAAAAATAGCCCAGAACTGCGCGAAGAGTATGAAAAATGTTTGCCATTACTGTCCGAGTTCAGTACTTGGATGGGGCAACATGAGCCTTTATATCAAGCATATAAATCATTAAAAGAAGGGGCTGAATTTAATTCCCTTAACCAAGCCCAACGTAAATCCATCGAAAATACTTTACGTGATTTTGAATTATCTGGAATTGGCTTACCTGCTGAAAAACAGCAACGTTATGGTGAAATTGTTGCACGTTTGTCGGAAATAGCGTCTAAGTTTAGCAATAACGTCCTTGATGCGACTATGGGTTGGAGTAAGCTCATTAAAGACGAAAAAGAATTAGCAGGCATGCCAGAAAGTGCAATTGCCGCAGCAAAAGCCATGGCTGAATCAAAAGGCGAAGAAGGCTACTTACTCACCCTCGATATGCCAAGCTACTTACCTGTTATGACCTATGCTGATAACGCAGAATTGCGTCGTGAGATGAGCCATGCATATAGCACCCGTGCGTCTGACCAAGGCCCAAATGCCGGTAAATGGGATAACAGCGAATTAATTGATGAACTGATGGCGTTACGCCACGAACTGGCGCAATTATTAGGTTTTAAAAACTACGCAGAGAAATCCCTTGCCACCAAAATGGCCGAATCACCAGAACAAGTGCTGAATTTCCTCAATGATTTAGCTGACCGAGCTCATCAGCAAGGGGAAAATGAGCTGGCTGAACTGACGGCTTTTGCTAAAGAGCATTATGGTGTCGATACGCTTGAATCATGGGATTTAGCCTATTACAGCGAAAAACAAAAACAGCATAAATTCTCATTAAATGATGAACAATTGCGTCCATATTTCCCTGAACAACGTGTCCTAAATGGGTTATTCGAAGTTGTTCATCGTATCTATGATTTAACCGCCAAAGAGCGTCATGATGTGGAAACATGGCATAAAGATGTGCGTTTCTTCGAGCTCTATGACGAAACCAACACTCTGCGTGGTAGCTTCTACCTAGACCTCTACGCCCGCGAACACAAACGCGGCGGTGCTTGGATGGATGACTGTGTTGGCCGCATGGTGCATAAAGACGGTTCATTACAAAATCCTGTTGCTTACTTAACTTGTAACTTCAACAAGCCACTCGGTGATAAACCCGCACTGTTTACCCATAATGAAGTCACGACCTTATTCCACGAATTTGGTCACGGCTTACACCATATGTTAACGCAAATTGATGTTGCTGATGTTGCTGGGATTAACGGTGTACCATGGGATGCCGTCGAATTGCCAAGTCAGTTTATGGAAAACTGGTGCTGGGAGCCTGAAGCCCTCGAATTTATTTCTGGCCATTATGAGACAGGCGAACCATTACCAACAGAAATGCTCAATAGCATGTTAGCAGCAAAAAACTACCAATCAGCCATGTTTGTTCTGCGCCAGTTGGAGTTTGGCCTGTTTGATTTCACCTTGCATGCTGAATATGACCCAGCGAAAGGCGCGCAAGTCATGCCAACGTTATATGCAATTAAAGATAAAGTCGCTGTGGTCCCTTCACCAACATGGTCTCGCTTCCCACATGCTTTTAGCCATATTTTCGCAGGTGGCTATGCCGCTGGCTATTACAGCTACTTATGGGCAGATGTGCTTGCGGCAGATGCATACTCACGTTTCAGTGAAGAAGGCATCTTTAACCGCCAAACAGGCCAGTCTTTCCTCGACAATATCTTAAGTCGTGGTGGTTCAGAAGAGCCAATGGCACTGTTTGAGCGTTTCCGTGGTCGCAAACCAGAATTAGATGCCATGTTGAAGAGCTATGGTATTCATGGCTAATCGTATTGAGATCCAATTGATCTGTGAAGAGGGTGCCGATCCCGGCACTCTTTCTCAACTTTCTGAAAAATGGCAGCTTTCTCACACCCCTGATGCCGTTATGGCTGTTGTACTTACGCCTGAAAACTTACAACTACGTAAGCTAGATGAGCCTAAGTTAGGGGGGATCTTTGTCGACTTCGTCTCTGGGGCGATGGCCCATCGTCGTAAATTTGGTGGAGGCCGCGGTGAAGCTGTTGCCAAAGCTGTCGGGATCAAAAAAGATTACCTTCCCGATGTGATTGATGCCACTGCTGGCCTAGGGCGTGATGCCTTTGTTCTAGCCGCTCTCGGTTGCCATGTCCGTATGTTGGAGCGCCACCCTGTGGTTGCTGCCCTATTGGATGATGGTTTACAACGAGGCTACCAAGATGCAGAAATTGGCCCATGGTTACAAGAGCGAATGTCATTGATTCATGCATCCAGTATTACAGCACTGAGCGAGATAACCCACGCGCCTGATGTTATCTATCTTGACCCGATGTACCCTCATCGGCAAAAAAGTGCTTTAGTGAAGAAAGAAATGCGAGTATTTCAGTCATTAGTGGGAGCAGATGATGATGCAGATTCATTGTTAGCCCCTGCGATTGCTTTGGCTAAACGTAGAGTGGTTGTTAAGCGCCCTGATTACGCAGAGCCCCTTGCGGGACAAAAAGCGCCATCAGCGGTTACCACTAAAAACCATCGGTTTGATATCTATCCATGTATTAAAAGTAGCGAATAAACGTAACGGCGAAGGGCGTATGTACAGGTGAAATTATCAGTATGATACAGCCGCCCTTTCGCGTACGTTTTGAGGTCAGAGAATTACAACACACCCTGCCCAAGCATTGCATCAGCGACTTTTACAAAGCCTGCGATGTTAGCACCTTGAACATAGTTTGTTTGTTTCTCTTCGCCACCGAATTCCACACAGTGCTGGTGGATATCCAACATGATGTGGTGCAGACGAGCGTCAACTTTCTCTGCTTTCCAACCTAGGCGAGCCGCATTCTGTGCCATTTCTAGACCAGAGGTCGCAACACCACCTGCGTTAGCCGCTTTACCTGGTGCAAACAGCACTCCCGCTTCAAGGAACAGCTCCGTTGCAGGAATAGTTGTTGGCATATTAGCCCCTTCAGCCACCGCTTTAACACCATTTTTGATTAACACTTTTGCTGCATCCACATCCAGCTCATTTTGTGTTGCACATGGCAGAGCGATATCGACAGGCACATTCCATGGTTGCTGGCCTGCTAAGTAAGTCAAGCCAAACTCTTTTGCATACTCTTCAATGCGACCATAGTTGTTTTTGATCTCTTCCAAACGTGCGAGTTTTTCTGTTGTAAAACCATCTTCATCAACGACAGTACCGCTTGAATCAGATGCAGTAACCACTTTCGCACCTAGTTCCATACATTTTTCAATGGTGTACTGTGCAACGTTACCTGAACCAGAAACTGCGACACGCATTCCTTCAAAACCTAGGCCATGGCGTTTTAACATCGCATTGGTGAAATAAACCAAACCGTAACCAGTTGCTTCAGGGCGAATTAAACTGCCACCAAAGGACAATCCTTTACCAGTAAATACACAAGAAGTGTCATTAGACAGTTTTTTCATCATACCCGTCATAAAGCCCACTTCACGGCCACCCACACCAATATCCCCTGCTGGGACGTCAGTATTAGAACCAATATGGCGATAAAGCTCAGTCATCAATGCTTGGCAGAAACGCATCACTTCACCATGACTTTTACCTTTAGGATCAAAGTCAGAGCCACCTTTACCACCACCCATTGGTAATGTGGTCAGGGCATTTTTCAGTGTTTGTTCGAAGCCTAAGAATTTCAGAATGGATAAATTCACAGACGGATGAAAACGCATACCACCTTTGAATGGACCGATTGCAGAGCTAAATTGTACACGCCATGCGCGGTTGACTTGAACTTTACCTTGGTCGTCTACCCAACACACACGGAATTGAATTACACGCTCAGGTTCAACAAAACGTTCAAGTAATGCTTGGTCACGATACTTAGCATTTTGCTCTAAGAACGGCCAAAGGGAAGTGAATACTTCACGCACCGCTTGTAGAAATTCAGGTTGAGAAGGGTCTCTTTTTTGGACAGACTCCAAGAACGAAGATAGTGATTGTGTCATCTATGTCTTCCTTTTTAACATTGTAGTTGTTGTGATGTGCCTCACTCTTTCTTTTCATTATTTTTAGGAAATGTGAGGTTGATTTGCGTTTGCCTATTGAATATATCATTAGTTTGTATTCTAAATTCAAGGTTTTTTTTCACTCAATAGCAAAATAAATTGCTTGACCTGCCAATAACTCCCTCAAGATACATATTTTGAAACAAAAAAAACGCCTGCATAAGCAAGCGTTTTTAGTGAATAATATTTCAAATATAGTGATATGGATTATTCTTCATCATCATTTAGTGGCACAATCAACATATCCACATGAACGGTATTGATTAACTGGCGAGCAGAAGACATGAGCTTGCTCCAGAAATCTTGGTGGTGTCCACAGACGACTAAATCCATATTGTATTTTTTAATGGCATCGACCAGTACTTGGCCTAAGTCACCACTGCCACTGAGTGTTTCTTGAATTTCATAACCTGCACCCGCAGACAAATCCTTCAGAGCATTACGTGTTTCATCAGTAATACGTTGCTGCATGTCTCCAAGATTGACATCAATAAGACCGGTATAGAGGTCTGAATAGTTAACATCAACATGGATCATAGATACTTTGGCCCCGTAAGGTTTTGCCATAGAGACAGCCTTATCCAGTAATACTTTACTTTCAGGTGATAAATCTACCGCAACAAGAATATGTTTGTAAGCCATAAGTAAACTCCTTCCGAATGCTGATTATCTGGTGGTTATGCCTTCACCACATCTTTATGAATACTATACCTGCTAATTGTGATTATTAAGTGTTGCTTTGATCACATCTAAGCAGATTAACCTTAAAATCATCACTACATATAACATTTTATAAAACAATAACATCATTCATACAATATTAATATATTGCCCTAAAAAATTCGAGTTATGGGAAATATTTTAGCTTAGAAAAACAACAAAGTTGCACCGCAAACTGTGATACTAAAGTTCAACCATTCAGTTTTATTTTCTTCAATGAAAACAAAAAGTCATCACAAATTTGCGCTAACTGCACTTTTTTTAAACAGTAATTTATCCTACAATAAAATAACTGAGTATAAGTACAATTTTTCTGCTGTATTTCCTTTGCGACAATTGCTGTGAGCTTGAGCTAGGTTCTAAGGAGAGGATTATGTTCAGTATGATTGCATTGTTTTGGGCATTATGCATTTTGTGCATCTTAAATATGATGCGGTATTTTTCTTCCGTTCGTGTTTTATTGTCTATTTTAAGGGATTCAGACCCTCTGCTTTATCAATCCGTTGATGGTAATGGCTTTTTTACTACACACGGTCAACTGAACAAACAACTACGGTTAGTTCGATACATAAATAACAAACAGTACCTTGAACATTATGACCCTGAAGTTATTTTGCGTTGTGAGCGGATCCGCAAGCAATTCATGATGATAAGCAGGCTCAGCATTCTTGTTGTCGTGAGTTTAGTCTATTTATTGATAACGGGTTAATTGTAATTAGTGACTGACTAATGAAAAAATAGTGATGACCTTACGATCATCACTATTTTGTATATGTAGATTACTGTGTTCATGTAACTGTTAAAGGCTCCATACTCATGTATGAAGCCCAAATTAGTGCGACTAGATAAACAGCAGCGATAGCCAGTACAAACCACCCGATAACACAATGGACACTGGTAAAGTTAATAACCATGCTAACGCAATGCTTTTAATGGTTTTTGTTTGTACACCGCCACCATCGACAACCATCGTCCCCGCAACGGCAGAAGATAAAACCTGCGTTGTTGAAACGGGCATACCAGTATAACTTGCCACGCCGATAGACACCGCTGCAGTCACCTGAGCAGATACGCCTTGCGCATAAGTCATGCCTTTCTTACCAATTTTCTCACCAATGGTCACAGCAACACGCTGCCAACCAAACATGGTGCCTAATGATAATGCTAAAGCAACCGCAATAATGATCCACAGTGGTGCATACTCAACGGTATACAGCAAATCATTACTGAGTTTTTTCAGTAAGCTGGCATCTTTCGAGCTTGTTTCTGGTAATTTCGCAACCGCATTAGCAGTATCAGAGATACACATCAGCAAACGGCGTGCGTGGTTACGTTGGTCTGGCGTCAGCTCTTCATAGCTTTGAATGCCATTTAGCATCGTTTGAGCTTGATTTAAAATAGCGCCAGTACGCGTGCTATCACAATGGAATTCGCCACCTGGTTCATCACTACTTTCTGCAACGACAGGCGCATTTTCTATTGCATGGTTTAACGCTGGTTTATGTGTTTCATAGTATTGTTGCAGGTGGACAACCGCATCATGCGTTTTTGCGATGTCATAACCGTTAGAATTCATATTCATAACGAAACCTGCTGGAGCAACACCAATTAGCACTAACATGATAAGACCGATGCCTTTCTGGCCATCGTTCGCACCATGGGAGAAACTTACCCCAACTGCTGACAAAATCAATGCAGTACGGGTCCAGAATGGTGGCTTACGCTTACCATCTTTTTTCTCACGTTCCGCTGGTGTTAAGTGAATGCGTCGACGTTTCTTTGTGCCACTCCAATAACGGCGCAAAAAGAAAATCATCAAACCGGCAATCACAAAACCGATAGCGGGAGACAAAATTAATGACATGAAAATACTGATCATTTTCGGTATATTCAAGGCATCAACGACAGACGAATCAGTCACAATCGCGTTGGTTAAACCCACCCCGATTATCGCCCCGATCAGCGTGTGCGAACTGGAAGCAGGAATACCGAAGTACCAAGTTCCAAGGTTCCAAATAATTGCAGCCAAGAGCAATGAAAAAACCATTGCAAGGCCGTGAGCTGAGCTCACATTAAGCAAGAGGTCTGTTGGTAAGAGATGGACAATTGCATATGCGACGCTCAACCCTCCCAGCAAGACACCAAAAAAGTTAAAAACCCCTGCCATGACAACTGCGAACTGAGCCCGCATTGCTCTGGTATAAATAACCGTAGCTACCGCGTTAGCGGTGTCATGGAAGCCATTTATAGCCTCATAGACCAGCACAAATAACAGTGCCAGAACTAATAATAGACCTGTATGAAATTCTAAACCTGTAAAAAGATGTAGCATAGACGTTAAGCCATTATATGTTGGACATGAACGCGGCGCATTATCAGTGACAAACGCTGGCGGTGGAAGCAAAATCTAACCTTTTTTTGATTTAACTACTCATCAAAAAAGTACCTCATAGCAATTACCCCATATTTTTCAATAAATTAAAGCAATCAAACTTATTCTGAATTTTTGAAACTTTTTAACGATATTTCCAGAAAATAATCGTTGTTTGCTTTTTTTAGACGAATTTCTCTAATTATAATACGTCCTGTATAGTTTTCATCAGTTCTTCCTCAAAGCTTTACATTACAATCCCGATGAGATGACGTAAAATATCCCAGTTATCAATGTAATTATACTAAAAATCAAACATATATAGAGATACTTACTGTGAAAAATTTCGACGTTATTATTTTAGGTGCTGGCGCTGCGGGTTTATTTTGTGCCTCACACTCTGGCAAACGCGGTTTAAAGACGCTAGTAGTTGATAACGGGAAAAAATTAGGCAGAAAAATATTGATGTCCGGTGGTGGGCGCTGTAATTTCACTAATATGTACGCAGAACACAGCAATTACATTTCAACAAATCCACACTTTTGTAAGTCAGCACTTGCTCGCTATACACAGTGGGATTTTATCGCCTTAGTCGCTAAATATAATATTCCATACCATGAAAAAACCCTAGGGCAGCTTTTTTGTGATAATAGTGCACAAGATATCGTCGATATGCTGCAAAATGAGTGTAATTTACCGAATATAACAATAAAACTTCGCAGTGAAGTCACTGGTGTCGAAAAAACACCTGAGGGCTTTCTAGTCACGGTGAATGGGAGCCAAGTAAGTGCTCGCTCACTGGTTGTCGCAACGGGTGGGTTATCGATGCCAGGTCTTGGCGCCACACCATTTGGCTACCGCGTCGCAGAACAATTTGGCCACTCGATTATTCCAACTCGTGCTGGCCTTGTCCCATTTACACTGCATAAGCCGCTTTTAGAAGCGCTGCAAGTCCTTTCAGGGATCTCGGTCGCGGCAAGCGTGACAGCTGCGGATGGGACGTTGTTTAAAGAAAATATTCTCTTTACCCATCGGGGCCTCTCTGGCCCTGCTATTTTGCAGATTTCTAGCTATTGGAACCCCGGAGAGTATGTGAGCATTAACTTACTTCCTAACCTTTCACTGAGCGACTTTTTAGCGGTAGAAAAGCAAAATCACCCAAATCAATCCTTAAAAAATACCCTTGCAAAATTATTGCCTAAACGACTAATTGAAATCATGCAAGCGCAAGGGCAAATCCCTGAGTGTGCCCTAAAGCAATTGAACCATCCGCAAATTGAAGCACTGCATAGCACGTTACATGCTTGGCAAGTTCAACCCAACGGGACAGAAGGCTACCGCACCGCAGAGGTGACTTTAGGGGGTGTTGATACCCATGAGATATCATCGAAAACAATGGGGTCTCTGAAAACTGAGGGGCTATATTTTATAGGTGAAGTCGTCGATGTCACCGGCTGGTTAGGTGGTTATAACTTCCAATGGGCTTGGAGCTCTGCGGCAGCATGTGCAGAAAGCCTGCCTATTAACCCTAATTAATTTAAGGGAATTAATATTCGCGATGCCTTCTTGTTTGCATCCTTTTAACCGAATATCTCTTAATCCATTGAAAAATAATGGTTAATATTTAATTCCATAGAAATCATATAATTGCAGTTTTAATTATAAGATATATTATTTTGGTTAAAAATAATGCTTTACAAACGATAGTGATAACTATTATCATTATCATCACTTCCTCAATACGGTTACTTAGTCACCTATTGTAAGAAGTACGACATTGCTCACATTGCTTCCAGTGTTTACTTTAGCCAGCCTCGCGCTGGCTATTTTTTTATCTGCATCAACGGCTTAATTGGTTAAAATTCCCACATCATCATTTCCTATCCATTTTCTTAACTTATCTCAAACCTACTTATTCAAATTTTTTGGATCCTATGGTTAATGGCAGCTACTTTTCTCTTTTAGCAAAATGGTTAAACTGTCATCAATACATTTAGAGCGAGTTCAACCAAGGTTGGAATCCGTACAGGAGAGAACACGATGATCTATTTACGCAAAGCAAACGAACGTGGTCATGCAAACCATGGATGGCTCGACAGTTGGCATACCTTTTCATTCTCTAGCTACTATGACGAGCAATTTATGGGCTTTTCTGCGCTGAGAGTGATTAACGAAGACTTTATTGCTGCAGGCCAAGGGTTTGGAACACATCCCCATAAAGATATGGAGATATTGACCTATGTGCTCAATGGGGCTGTTGAACATAAAGACAGCATGGGCAATATGGAGCAAATCCCTGCGGGTGAATTCCAAATCATGAGTGCAGGTACGGGTATTCGTCATTCTGAATACAACCCAAGCAATGAAGAAGAGCTACATCTGTACCAAATTTGGATCATTCCTGAAAGAACAGGTATTGAGCCACGTTATGAGCAAAAACGGTTCGATTCCAAAGATGGCAAGCAATTGGTGCTATCACCGGATGCGCGTGATGGCGCATTGAAAGTTTATCAAGATATGGAACTGTGGCGCTGGGCATTGCCTGCTAATAAAACACACACTCATAGGATTGCGGATAAACGTGTCGTGTGGATCCAAGTCGTTAAAGGGGATGTTGAAGTGAATGGCCAAAAAGCAACCACCAGCGATGGTTTAGCCATTTGGCAGGAAACTGAACTCTCCATCAAAGCGAGTGAAGATAGCGAAATTCTATTGTTTGACTTACCAGCCGCAGAATAATCATTTTCACAACAAAAAAGGCTCTACCAACGTAGAGCCTTTCTGCTACTACCTACTCACAAAACCAATTACAGTTTTGGCCCTGCTTTCACCAGTGCCGCGCCTGCTGGAGTGTCCGTGTACTTATCAAAGTTGTTCACGAAACGTTCCGCTAAATCTTGCGCTTTTTCATCCCACTGTGCTTTGTCTGCATAAGTATTACGTGGGTCAAGGATATTGGTATCCACACCCGGTAATGCTGTTGGGACTTCTAAATCGAATACCGGTAGTTTAATCATGTCTGCTTTTTCGATATCGCCACTTAAGATAGCATCGATGATGGCACGTGTATCTTTGATAGAAATACGTTTACCTGTACCATTCCAACCTGTATTCACTAAGTAAGCTTTCGCGCCCACTGCTTCCATACGCTTAACTAATACTTCAGCGTATTGTGTTGGGTGCAGTGATAAGAATGCAGCACCAAAACATGCAGAGAATGTTGGAGTCGGCTCCGTCACACCACGCTCTGTACCGGCTAATTTCGCAGTAAAGCCCGATAGGAAGTGGTACTGAGTTTGCTCAGGCGTTAAACGAGAAACAGGCGGTAACACACCAAATGCATCTGCGGTTAAGAAGATAACTTTTGTTGCATGGCCTGCTTTAGAAACAGGTTTTACAATGTTTTCAATGTGGTAGATTGGGTAAGAAACACGGGTGTTTTCTGTTTTTGAACCATCATTGAAATCGACTGAACCATCAGCCAATACCACCACGTTTTCCAATAACGCATCACGTTTGATAGCGCCATAGATGTCTGGCTCAGCTTCTTTAGATAGGTTGATCGTTTTTGCGTAGCAACCGCCTTCAAAGTTGAATACACCGTCATCATCCCAACCGTGTTCATCGTCACCAATTAACTTACGTTTTGGATCGGTAGAAAGCGTGGTTTTACCTGTTCCAGATAAACCAAAGAAAATAGCTACATCGCCTTTCTCACCGACGTTAGCGGAACAGTGCATAGATGCAATGCCTTTTAATGGCAACAGGTAGTTCATCATAGAGAACATACCTTTCTTCATTTCGCCGCCGTACCAAGAGCCACCGATCAGTTGCATGCGTTCTGTTAAGTTGAACGCAACAAAGTTTTCTGAATTCAAACCTTGTGCTTTCCAATTCGGGTTAGTGCATTTCGCGCCATTCATAACGATGAAATCAGGTTCAAAACCCACTAACTCCTCATCAGATGGGCGAATGAACATGTTTTTAACGAAATGCGCCTGCCATGCAACTTCAGTGATAAAACGTACTTTTAGACGCGTGTCAGCGTTCGCACCACAGAATGCATCTATGATAAACAAACGTTTACCTGACAGTTGTTCCGTCACTAAATGTTTGAGATCCGCCCAAACTTCTTGCGACATAGGTTTGTTGTCATTTTTACCTTTACCTTGGTCTGCCCACCAAACTGTATCGCGAGTTACGTCATCACGTACAATATATTTATCTTTTGGTGAACGGCCAGTAAAGATACCAGTATCAACCGCAACAGCACCTAAAGTGGTCACTGTTCCACGTTCATAACCTTCAAGTCCTGGCTTAGTTTCTTCCGTGAATAATAGCTCGTAACTTGGGTTATAAACCACTTCAGCTACATCATGAATACCGTACTTTTCAAGTTCCTTCAGGGTAATGCTTTTAGCGCTCATTATATTGCTCCTGGTAAACATAACTAATCTGCGGATGATCATAATTCTTTACGACTAATTAACAGCGATTGCTATCAAAGAATTGAAAATGTATAATTTTTTTTAATTCATAATGAGACTTAGAGCACGTAATAATGCTTTAAAATTATAAAAAAAAGGTGCAGAATTGCACCCTTGTCACATAATTAGGTTGCTAAATCGTATCAGTGAAGTTGCTGATTTAGCTCATTATTTAACCCTTGAAGATCAGATTCAATAAATACGTAGTGTGAGCCACAAAATTCACATTCCATATCAATTTTCCCATCTTTGTGCAAAATATCGATAACATCTTCCTTAGGTAAGGTGGCTAATGTACTTTCACAACGCTCCCTTGAACAAGTACAACGAAACTCGACAGATTGTGGGTCATATAGCGTGACATCTTCTTCATGATAAAGACGATGTAAAACCTCTTTCACATCCAATGTACTCAGTTCTTGGCCCTTAATCGTGGCCGTCAGTTGCACTAAGTGGTCAAAGAAGTCATGGCTTGTGTCATTTGCTGCAGGCAAAACTTGCAACAACATGCCACCTGCACTTGGTTTCCCATCCACTTCACCCACACGAATGAATAAACGGGTTGGTAATTGCTCTGATTGGCGGAAATAGGCATCAATGCTTTCTTCGATAGAATCCCCTTCGATCGCTACAATCCCTTGATAACGTTCACCTTGACTCGGTGTAATAGTAATCACTATAAAGCCGTTACCAACCATCTGTTTCAGGGTGCTACCTGCAACAACTGGGCCATCTACACGTGCAACACCACGCATCTGTTGTAAATTATTACCGTTGATAACCGCCAAATTAACAGGGCCATCACCTTGAATTTGGACAGTAATATCGCCATCGAACTTCAACGTTGCCGTTAATAAACTGGTTGCAACAAGCAACTCTCCTAGCAAACCTTTTACCGCTGTTGGGTAGTCATGGTTTTCTAAAATATGTTCAAAAGTTTCATCAACACTAATCATTTCTCCACGAACGGAATGTTGTTCAAATAAAAAACGGTGGAGTGAGTCTTGGTTTGCCATAATATCTCTCTATTGCTCTGACTGTTGCTCAGGCCGTCATTAAGACGACTCATGAGAATTTGTTTGTTTAAACTTTAACAGAGTACGCCGTTCTTTCTTATCTGGACGTCGCTCTGGATGTGGCATCGTAAGTGCGTTCATCTTACGTGCTTGTGCCATTTTCTCTCGTTGCTCAATACTTTCTACGGTTTCACTGTACAGGGACTGTGCTTCCGGTGCGCCTTTGCGCTGGCTGCTGATCTGCAAGATTTCAACCGTACGTTCATCATTACCTTGCCGAAGTTTAACGACTCCATGCAGCTCAACAATTTTCCCAGGCTTAGTTCTTTGCCCATTGTAATGGACTTTACCGCCTTCAATCATTTCACGGGCGACGGCACGCGTTTTATAGAATCGCGCAGCCCACAGCCATTTATCAAGGCGAACAGGTTCTATAGTGGATTGATTCATGGGGCCTCCTCGACATAAGTCTGAATCAAACTAAGAAGAGGCTCCCTCTATTTTCGGGATGATACTATCGACGATAGGGAGGGGGATTAGCCTCAAAGCATTTATCATAATATTCTGTGATATTACGCAAACGCTTCTTATTATTCAAAACACGTAGCACAATCAACGAACCATTTAACAGCGCACACACCAACAAAAACAGTATAAAAAGCGCACTACATATATACTGAGATACCACTTTTGCATTGGGTTCTTCATGCAACACAATCTGCAATGTGCCATTGGCATCTACGGATAAACGAGTAATAACCCCTTCAATATTGAACGGTGTATTGATCAGAAGATTTGATAACCTTTGCAGCTCTTGCCAGCGCTGTAATGGCGATTGCTCATTAAAAGAAATTCCCGGTATCGAATCGACTAAAGGCTTATTTTCATCACTAATTAATAAAACACCGCCAGGGGGCGGACTATTAATCTTGCGCACTTCTCTGTCTATTTCTGTACTGATAAAATCATATATGGTGTCTTCCACGATGTTTTCCAAGGCCTCAGCACTGCCTGCACGTAATAAAACATGAGCCCCTTTTAATTTCCCCGCGGACGCTTTTTTTACTAAAGTAGGCCAATCCTCTGTACTTCCTAGGTTAGTCAGCGCATTTTTTAGTTTTAGGCAGTTATCAGAATTATGGCACAGTTGTTCTGTGCCCATAATAATAGCTGAAAAATCAAAGATAATATTCATCCCTGATTTCATAATATCGCGCTGTAATCTTGGGTTAACGCCTACCGAGTTTTTATCTGGATGCAACTGGCTTTTGACGGTATCAAGCAATGTTATTGAGCGCTCAACAACTTCCGATTGGGGCTCGGTCAATAAACTAACATCATTCCAATAAATACCTGAGCAATCAAACGGCACAAATTGTGCTTGGTTTTCTTTATTCAAATTTGGAGGGCGGTAACACATCCCTTTCCCTTGGGCAACTAATGTATCCCCAATTTTTATTGGCCGAGAAACAAGATCATTAGGGCTATCAACCTTAATTTTCTCTGTGCCACCTAACCAAGCAAAACCGAGCTTTATCGGTAACCCCATCGGTTGATAGGCAAATATCAGAGTCATCGTTAACAATGCCCCAACTAACATCAATACATTCTTTTTGAACCGCTTGTATGGGTAATAACGTTCTTCTTCATGCAAAGAAAGGTACTTGCCGTGCTTAACTACCTCACCAGTCGTATAAAAATCAATATTAACAGCTTGATTCTCTTCGTATTTTAAATAATTTGCCCAATGACTGGGGTAGTACAAGTCAATACCTGCAATAGACGTATTCGTGGAATATTTTTTATCAAGCTCACCATAGAGTTCCCAGCGCTTTGGCTGACCGTGAATACATTGAATATCTTGATATTTTCGAGGAAACATCCTAGAGCGAAAGAGAACAAGTAACCCAATAACAAACGTAATCATGGTAATCACTAACCCCGATTCCTGTAATAACGGAATTGAAACGAGGGTTAAATAACCAAATAAAAAACTCAGGCAAATAATTGCGGCGCCAAGCCAACCTGTAGAATGGTGTAACCTATGCTCTTCAAGCGTCTCTTTACGAACTTTCAATCGCTCAATACTATGTTCACCACGTTCTTGAATCGCCGCATCAGACCATGTTGAGTTGCTTGGTACACCTGTTTGCCATTCACCACTGAAATCCTTCAACGAATGGCTGTTCATTGAAATGATCAAGGGTAAGTGGTCAGTTTCTACAATCTCCATGACATTTTGGCGTTGCAAAAAAGGTTCAAGCTGCGAAGGGAGCTGAACCTCAATAGTATCAATGAAATAGCGCCAGCTATTCCCTTGTTCTTGACGTAAGTTAAAACGCGTTAATGAATGACAAACCGTGGCAATTATTGAATTTTTTTTGATTTGCCATGGATATTGAGAAGTATTTATTGATATAGCAGCGCAATAATTCAAATACTGGGAGATGGTTTGGTAATCTGAATCAATCATTTTTCTAAATGATGGTGACGCAACAGAAGGTATTTGATAGACGCCAGAACGCCGCCCCCGCCTAAAAAATAGGAAGGAAGCCATTATAGTTAGGCTAATAACAATTATAGCCGTTATAATGACATGGTTCAGCATTGTTTCCCCAATGAAAAATGAATAAGAAAAGCATATCAGCCCTCACACTTCCTAAAAATAAGCCGATTCCTATTCTATTTGTGGTTTTTATTTTAAATTACAACACCTTGTAAAAAATGTTTTATTTATTTACCCATATTATTTGTTTGAGCCGATTATACTAACAGCATTTTATCTACTCGATAATATCTATCATTTTATTTTGATATAGGTCATAGTTGTATGATGATTTCAAAATACAGACCGAGCTAGATAAACTGTGTCCTGTAAATCAATGAAATAGGCTTTTAGCAATAGATTTTACTCATCCTGTTCGGAAATCGTTATGACAGAGTTAAAAAAACCTAAAATCTTGAATATTCAAGATGTTGCTCAATCAAAATTATTCAGCATTCAATCAGTTGACCTCGAATTTAGCAATGGTGAAAAACGAGTCTATGAAAGAATGCGGCCCGCAAAACGCGAAGCGGTTCTTATCGTTCCTATCATGGGTGATAACCTCATTCTCATTCGCGAATACGCTGTCGGGATTGAAAGCTATGAATTAGGCTTTCCCAAAGGTGCTATCGACCCCGGTGAAATCGCCATTGAAGCAGCCCAGCGTGAACTCAAAGAAGAAATTGGTTATGGCGCTAATCACATTGTTCAGCTCGCCAAACTGACAATGTCACCCTCATACTTTTCGAGTAAAATGAATATTCTTATCGCTCAAGACTTATACAGCGAAAAACTCGAAGGAGATGAACCTGAGCCTCTACAGCAGGAACTATGGCCAATATCTCGAATGATGGAATTACTAGAACACCCAGATTTCAACGAAGCTCGGAATATTAGCGCACTTTTCTATCTAGAACGTTACTTAAAAAGTATTAAGTAAAAATACGTTTTATTGTATCAGCGGAATGTTATTTCCATAACCCATCATGAGTGTGGCTATGTAACCCACTGATATATTAGTTTTCTCTATAGAAAACACCCCATGTTTAAAATCAACAATGGGGTGCTAATGGTGAAAACTTAGCCAACAATAACGTTAAAATAACTCTTGGCTAACCCCACCTTCCGTTGAAATTGTCGTACCCACCTCTTGAACTGCATGTTCTTTCGGTTCAGTTCCTTCAATAAAATACTCACGGCGGGAAGAACCTAATTGACCTGTTCGGCTATCAATGGATACAGAAATAACCCCCTTAGGCGGCTTCATTGTTTTGACTGGCACCCCGGCCAAAATTGACTTCATAAAGTCGTCCCACATTGGTTGTGCGCTTTTCGCGCCAGCTTCACCGCGGCCTAATGTACGCCTATTATCATCAAAACCTATCCATGCAGAAGCAACAACATCTGGGCCATAACCAGAGAACCAAGCATCTTTCGAGCTATTCGTGGTTCCTGTTTTCCCACCAATATCACGCCGACCACCTAAGTCTCTCGCTGCACGCCAACCGGTACCAGACCAACCGGGCTCACCATAGATATTGGTCATCATCGCATCCCTAATTAAGAATGCGAGTGGGGTATTAATCACATGAGGTGCATATTGGTCAGCGGAGCTCCCATTTAGGTCAGCTGCCGTTGTTAGCTCCATTGTTGGCTCTTGTATCACCGTATTGTCGGACTGTGTCACTTCTTCGGTAGAGTCATCATCAATACCTTTGCTCGCAATAGTGCGCTCGGTATCCCCATAAATCACAGGAATATCCGTGCAATCAGGGCATGCTATTTTAGGATTGGCTTCGAAAATAACCTCATCATTATGATTTTCGATCTTCGAAATATAGTATGGGTCAATCAAATACCCGCCATTGGCCATGACGGCATACCCACGAACCATTTGCATTGGTGTAAATGATGGCGCACCTAACGCTAATGCCTCTGTACGGTTAATATTTTCCGCAGGGAAGCCAAAACGTGTCAGATAATCAGCGGCATAATCCACCCCCATGGCTCTCATCGCACGAACCATCACGACGTTTTTTGATTGACCTAAACCTTGGCGTAACCGAATAGGTCCATCATATCGAGGTGGTGAATTTTTAGGACGCCAATCAGAACCAGCGCCCGCATCCCAACGGCTAATCGGCACATCATTAAGTAATGATGACAAAGTCAGGCCTTTATCCATCGCGGCTGTATACAAGAAAGGTTTAATATTCGAACCCACTTGTCGCAATGATTGGGTGACCCGGTTGAATTCACTCATATTGAAGTCAAACCCACCAACAAGTGCAATAATTGCACCGTCATTTGGGTTTAAAGCAACAAATGCCGCATTCACATCAGGTACTTGCCCTAACCACCAGTTATCTTTAACTTTTCTAACCCAAATTTGCTCACCCACCTGCATGACTGCGTTTACAGCTCTTGGCGCGGCACCTTGTTGAGTATCTGAAATAAATTTACGCGCCCAACGCACTCCGGTCATCGTAATAGGGATTTGCGAACCATCAGCTAACATCACTTGTGCTTCTGAAGCGGTGGCAGATGTGACGACAGCTGGCATTAAAGGCCCATAGGTAGGCATTTTTTTCAATTTTTCGACAATCTGCTCTGCTGTCCAAGCGGTTTCATTCTGTTTCCATAAAACCTCAGCAGGGCCGCGATAACCATGACGCGTATCGTAGTCGATCAAATTATTACGAACTGCCGTTGTGGCAGCTTCCTGATCTTTACGGATCACCGTAGTGTAGACTTTATATCCATCGGTATAGGCATCTTCGCCATATTTATCAAACAGGGTTTGACGCGCCATTTCGGCTAAATACGGCGCAGAAAAATCGATTTTCGGCGCATGATACGAAGCCACTATTTTTTCATTTTTTGCTTGTTCATACTGGTCTTGAGTAATGTACTTTTCCTCAAACATACGAGAAAGGACCACATTACGACGGCTTACCGCACGATCATAAGAGTACAGCGGGTTAAATGTAGAAGGTGCTTTTGGTAAACCCGCAATCATCGCAATTTCACTGAGGGTCAACTCATCCACTGTCTTACCAAAATAAACGTATGCAGCCGCCCCGACGCCATAAGCACGGTTACCTAAATAAATTTTATTCAGGTACAGCTCCATAATTTCATCTTTAGTAAAAAGCTGCTCAATGCGAATAGCCAAAAATGCCTCTTTAGCTTTACGCATCAAGGTTTTTTCAGGACTTAAATAAAAGTTTCTCGCGAGCTGCTGCGTGATCGTACTCGCCCCCTGGGAGGCGTGACCAGATGATGCCATTACGGTAACTGCACGGAAAATACCAATAGGATCAATCCCATGGTGGTCATAAAAACGGCTATCTTCAGTGGCGATAAACGCTTTTATCATTAAAGGAGGGATTTCGGCCAGCGGCAAAGGAATACGACGTTTTTCCCCATATTGGGCAATCAATTCGTTATCCGCACTGTATACCTGCATTGGAATTTGCAGACGAATGTCCTTCATTGTTGCTACATCAGGTAACTCACCTTCAACATATTTATACATGCCATAAATCGAGGCGGTTCCCAAAAAAATGCAACAGAAAACAAGAATAAAAAAATATTTTACGAACTTCACCGGAAAATTCCCATGCTCGACTAACAAGAGGGTTTAGATATCACTAACACACAGTATAAAGCTTATACAGCACAATAGAAAACGTAATTTATTTGTTAATGATAAGGAAATTAATTATGTATACATCAAAATGGAACATTGGGATCGACCTATATCAAGATAGAATACAGCTAGTCGCTGCAAAGCGACGCAGACAATATTGGCACTTATGTGAATGTTGGCAACAACAATTACCATTCGAGCTGACGGATAGTTCTAGCCATGAACAATATAAAATTTTACTGAATATTTTATTACAATGGCGTCAGAAATTACCTAAAAAGTGTTCTGTCTCCTTCGCATTACCCGCTGTTCGCACAATAAAACAACAAATTTCATTACCAAGTGAAATCAATTTGCCACAGCCAGAACTCGGTTGGTATTTACAATCTCAAGCTGAAAAACGTTTTGCTATGCACGCCCAAGAGCTAGTTATCGACTATCGTGTCATCAAGCAACAAGTTTATTTTAATGGGGCTCGCCAGTCAGATATTACTTTTTGGCAAAACCTACTTACAGAAAGCGGGTTCAACCTGCTGGCTATTGATGTCGCCCCCATAGCTTTACGCTATGTGGCAAGAAATGCGGGTTTACCCGATGAATGTTGGGTTGTTCATTATCGTCAAGGTGAATGGCTTTGGTCAGGGCCAATTAGCCAGCCAGCGAATTATAACCATTTGCAAGATACCGATATCCCAACAATTTCTCATTTACTGCCCTTTCTTGATCAAGAAAACACCTCTCCCGCCTCACCTATCTACCTCATTACAGACCATCAGCATACTCATCGTACTACTGAGGCAGCTCATCTCTGGGAATTACGCCAAGCTTTTCAACAGAGTAATATTAAATTACCCCAATTGCTGGGAGATTTTGTGATTGCGGCTGGTCTTGCTTTACGTCATGGAGATATTTAACTGATGGAACTATACCAAGTTAATTTTCTCCCTTGGCGCCAACGGCAAATAAAAAAGAAGATCCGAGCGTTTTTACTTTTTTGTTCTGTGATTTGCTGCTCGGTGATTACAGCATGTGTATTTTTATTTATTTTTCAACATATTGAGATAGAAGACCTAAAAAACAGAAAGCATAATAACCAACTGCAATACGAACAGATACAACAATTAACATTGCAAATCACAGATCAACAAACACAAATTAATCGTTTAATGAACCAAAAAAGAAAGATAGATAACATTATGGTAAATAACCAATTTTTACTTGGTCTCTTACAAAATCTTTCAACTATAACTCCCCCCAGAAGCTGGCTAACAAATCTACAGTTAATGAATAACAAAATAGAAATCAAAGCTAACAGCTATGACTTTCAAGATATCAACTCGCTCGGCCTACAACTTAAAAATCATCCTGGTTTGAGTGACATTCAATTGAAAAAAATCAGCCGAGTGAATCAGTTAAACCGTTTACATCTAACAGCCAAATATCAAGGGGGCCTCGATGAGTGAATCAACACATTCTTTTTGGTATCGCCCATTTTGGCAACAAACTCTACCTGTTTGGTTCTTAATTGCGCTTTGTATCTCAATGGGGTATTTTTTACACTGGAAGGAAAATCAAAATAAAATCATGGAATTAGATACTGAAAACCTGAATTTAATTGAAGCCATCGCAAAAGAAACAAAAATCATCCACCGCTCACCTTCATTACAACAGCTTGAAAAACAAGCTCAATTGTTAAAACAATCCGTTAATATTCAAGAAGCGCCTCTTGAATCCCTTACGCAGTTAAATACCTTACTCTCACATTCATCTGTCACACTTAACCAGTTACAACCAACTGATATCAATACCTATTTCATGGAACTTCAGGGCACTTTCATTCCTATTTATCACGTTATAGAACAGCTTCTTACCCTTCCTCAAACACAAAAATGGCATTTCCATGATATAAAAATATATTTAAAACAAGGGATTATCGTTACCGCCATCTCATTTTCATTATTCAACAACTCTCTCGCTATCAAGGATGATAACCATAATGAATAGTTCACTAATTAACATTCCCAAAGTGATTGTTGTGGGGCTCTTCTTTCTATTTTCATTTTTAGTCTCTGCCGAAGAGATTCGAGATCCCTTTGCACCACTAACGCCACCTTTTACAACAGAAAATCACCTCAACTCAGAGACAGTAGTCGCACCGATAACGCCAAATAAAACATCACTAACCGAAAAAATATTTAAATTAGTCTCAATCAATGTCGAAGAAGTTCATCATCTATTAAAGCATTCAGGTACTTCGTTATTATCAAAAAATGCATCTATCCATCACGATATCACGACAAACAGTCTCATTATTAAAGATAGTCCAGAGCGGTTAGCACTGATTGATGAGTGGATAAAACATAAAGATAAGCCGAATAAACAAGTGCAAATTACCGCACATATCATTAGTAGCAGCCGAACTGCATTACAAGAATTGGGTTTAGAGTGGGGAATGATGACAGGGGGAAATCTGACCACTAATCATTTAAATCGCTACAACCGTTACTCTTCAACATCAGGGCAATTTTCCTTCAACGTTCTTAGCCTTAGTGATGGTTTACTTGAAATGAAACTAAAAGCATTAGAAAAAGAAAATCTGCTTTCTATTATTGCAAGTCCTCGCTTAGTTGCTTCACATCAACAAGCCGCAAGTATTCAGCAAGGTACAGAGATCCCCTACGTCACCAGTAGTGAAAAGAAAACTCACGTACAATTTAAAGACGCTGTACTGGGGATGGATGTCACACCTTCCATTGCACGTGATGAAAAAATTGAGTTAATCCTTAAAATTAGCCATAACTCGCCTGATACGGCACTCACGAGCAGTCAACATCATCACTTGGCCATCAATAAGCAAGAAATCGCCACAACCGTCACCATCAAAAATAACGAAACCCTTATTCTTGGGGGGATTTTTCAGCAAAAACAAGAAAAAACAGAGATGGGGTTACCTTTTTTATCCCATATCCCTTTCTTAGGGGCATTATTTACAAATACGGCAGAGCATACAGATAAGCGTGTCCTTATTGTTTTTATAACACCAAAACTTATCAATATTTAATATGGGGAAAATAACACATATACTTCAACTAGTTGAATACGCAATAAGTCAAAGATGACAAAAAAAAATATTTTTTATGCCATAAACCTACCGGATAAATTTGACGCTGGCGTCGTTTTAGCATACAAGGTTATCCATTGAGTGTTCTAACTATCCGTAGATTAAAGAACAAGCTGTCAGTCGCTTATAAAACAGCCACAATTAATGTTGCTCTACACTTAACAGAAATAGCTAGCTAATACTAATAGCTAAAAACTGTTAAAAACCATGATAAACAAGGCATTAGACAACATAGACGGCTCAAATATCGAAACCTGTAATTTGAAATATGGCACTTTGCATGCTTAGTGCCATATTTATATAGTTGCAATTCAGGTTGATGTATTGAGATAATTTTCTTATCTGATCTCACATCATCACTTATGAGGTTTCAGTTTAGGTCCCGCCGCTAATCTGATTGGCGGGGCGGGTAATCATTAACGAATAATCGTAGTAATACCAAAAAACATGGCAGAGAAACGCAATATCTTTCTGGTTGGACCAATGGGTGCTGGCAAAAGTACTATTGGCCGTCAGTTGGCTCAACAGCTTAATATGGAGTTTTTCGACTCTGATCACGAGATAGAAAAACGCACTGGCGCGGATGTAGGCTGGGTATTCGACCTTGAAGGCGAAGAAGGCTTTCGCGATCGCGAAGAAAAAATCATCAATGAGCTTACAGAGAAACAAGGCATTGTATTAGCAACGGGCGGTGGCTCTGTTAAGTCCAAAGAGACCCGTAACCGCTTATCCGCTCGCGGTGTCGTTGTTTATCTTGAGACCACTATTGAGAAGCAACTATCTCGTACACAACGTGACAAAAAACGTCCACTGCTACAAGTTGACGAACCCGCACGTGAGGTACTTGAGAAACTGGCTGACGAACGTAATCCTATGTATGAAGAAATTGCTGATATTACTATTCATACTGATGAGCAAAGCGCAAAAGTTGTTGCCAGCCAAATCATTGAACTATTAGAAAAAAACTAATTATTCATGGTGTTATTTTCAAAAATGAACTCAAGGTGGTAAAGCAAGATGGAAAAAGTCACCGTCACTCTAGGCGAACGTAGTTATCCAATCAATATTGCACCCGGCTTATATCAACAAACGGGGGCGTTTTGGCCATTAACTGCGGGTCAACGAGCAATGGTTGTGACAAATGAAACTCTTGCCCCTATTTATCTCGATAAGATAAAGAATGCCCTTGAATCTTCAGGCGTAAAAGTTGATACCATCATTTTACCCGATGGTGAACAATACAAATCATTATTCATTATGAATGATGTATTTACCGCATTACTTGAAAAACACCATAACCGTGACACCACCCTCATCGCTCTTGGTGGGGGCGTCATTGGCGACCTTACAGGCTTTGCTGCAGCAAGCTATCAGCGTGGCGTGCGTTTTATTCAAGTCCCTACAACCTTATTATCTCAAGTGGATTCTTCTGTCGGTGGTAAAACCGCCGTCAATCATCCATTAGGGAAAAATATGATCGGTGCATTTTATCAACCGGCTTCTGTTGTGGTTGATCTCAACTGCTTGAAAACACTTCCACCAAGAGAACTCGCCTCCGGCTTAGCTGAAGTCATTAAATACGGCATTATCCTCGATAGTGAGTTTTTTAGCTGGCTAGAAGAGAATATTGATGCTCTCCTCTCTCTTGATGACCAAGCGATGGCCTACTGTATTCGCCGTTGTTGTGAACTAAAAGCACAAGTCGTTGCTGCGGATGAAAAAGAAACTAGTGGGTTACGTGCACTATTGAACTTAGGCCATACTTTTGGGCACGCTATCGAGGCGCATATGGGTTATGGCGTCTGGTTACATGGTGAAGCTGTAGCCGCTGGTATGGTCATGGCAGCAAAAACAGCTGAATTGCTTGGTCAATTTACTCCTGAACAAACCCAGCGGGTAGTCACACTTTTAAAGCGTGCATCACTTCCCGTCAAAGGCCCTTCACAAATGAAGCCCGATGATTATCTTCCACATATGATGCGGGATAAAAAAGTGATGGGTGGAAAACTGCATTTAATTTTACCTACCACAATCGGCCATTCGGAAATGCGTTCAGATGTTGATACGCAAACTGTCATTGCGGCAATATCATCCTGTATGCCATAAAACGAAGAAAAAACCGAATATTTACTGACGTTTTAAAATGTTACTGGTAGATGTTCGCTAAAGTCGTTAAATTATACGGTATGCCTACACCTATAGACGAAACTCTGAAAAGCATATTATCAATACCACTTTGGCTAGCGTGGTATTACGAAAGGATATATGCTTTAAAAATAAGCAGCAATGTCCTGCTTGGTCGTTAAGAGGTTGTACTGATAAGAGACATTTTATCTCTACTATAGGCAAATTTTATTCGGGAGAGGAAAATGGACGAATTTAAACCAGATAACCAGCCTCAAGGTCAAAATGACCTTAGGCCAGATACATCAGATAGACCGACAGGGCGTTCACGCCAATCATCTGCTGCAAAACCTAAAATTGCACTCTCACGCCAACATATCATGATCGGCGTGGGTGTCTTAGTTTTATTGCTGCTCATTATTGCTATCAGCTCAGCGTTAAAAGCCCCTACAGAGCATGAAAAGCAACAAACAACGGGTGCAAATAATTCACAAAATATCGACTTATCGGGCTCCTCATCGTTGACAAACTCACAAGGTCAAACGCTATCAGGGCAACCACAAGAAATTACAGGTTCACAAATTACGCCAACGCCAACCCAAGGAGAGCCTCAAACTCAACCAAATGGTCTGGGAGAGCGAATCGAAATACCTGGCGATGTGGTTGATGCCTTAAATCAAGGCCAAGTTTCGGTACCAGGCACTAACCAGCCACAAAATACGACACCGTTAACGCCACCACCGGTTAAACCTGTCGAACAACAACCTGCCGTCAAACCAGTGGCGCCAGAAAAAACACCTGTAAAACCCGTTGAGCAAAAACATCCTGTGCAGACTAAACAGCCAGCGAAATCTACATCAACGGCGAGTAGCCAGGGTAGCAATATCATGTCTGCGCCAGCAGGTAGCTACACATTACAGCTTAGCAGCGCAAGCCGTTCTGATACACTGGAAGCTTTTGCAAAAGAAAACAAGCTGGCCAATTACAAAGTCTATAAAACGATACGTAATGGGCAAACCTGGTATGTTCTTATTCACGGGAATTATAGTTCAGTGACCGATGCCAAAAATGCAATAGGAACCTTACCTGCTGCAGTGCAAGCGAAAAAACCGTGGGTTAGAAATATGAAACAAGTCAAACAGGATCAAAAATAACAACGTTTTTCCCCGGGCGCATTATGTTGTCCTGACAGAGTATAAATGCAGTTACTCTAAACGATTGTAATAATAAGACGGCATGAAAAAAAAACGCGCTTTTTTAAAATGGGCTGGGGGTAAATACCCCCTTGTGGAAGAAATCAAAAAACACCTTCCACAAGGTGATTGCTTAATTGAACCATTTGTTGGTGCGGGGTCAGTGTTTTTAAACACCAGTTACGATTCCTACATACTGGCAGATATTAACAGTGACCTCATCAACCTCTATAATACAGTTAAAGATAATACTGATGCTTTCATTGAAGAAGCCCAGCAAATCTTCACACCTGAATATAATACTTCCGAACAATATTATTTAATGCGTGAAGCCTTTAACCAATCGACCGATACTGAGAAACGCAGTGTCCTTTTTTTATACTTAAACCGCCACTGCTATAATGGGTTATGCCGCTATAATTCTCGTGGTGAATTTAACGTTCCCTTCGGCCGCTATAAAAAACCCTATTTCCCGAAAGAAGAATTACTGTGGTTTGCTGAAAAATCACAAAATGCGACATTTATAACTCAGCATTATGGTGAAACGTTGCTCAATGCAAAAGAGGGGGCTGTTGTCTACTGTGACCCTCCTTACGCACCTTTATCAGATACAGCTAATTTTACGGCGTACCACACGAATTCCTTTAATTCGCTTGAACAACAAAACTTAGCTATTTTGGCACAAAAATTATCAACAGAAAGCAAAATCCCTGTCTTGATCTCAAATCATGATACCCCGATGACAAGAGAGTGGTATTATCAAGCTCAGTTACATATTGTAAAAGTACGTCGCACCATTAGTAGAAATATATTAAACCGGACAAAAGTTAATGAGTTACTGGCATTATATCCGGGTATACCTAATAGCCTTTCTCCTAGACAAACGGATAAGAAAAAAATGCAGCGCCCTGTACCTAGTGCTGAATGGCTCTCAGATAACGATTAATAATCGGAGACAATTATGAAAAACTTTCTCATTGCCCCATCTATTTTATCTGCTGACTTTGCCCGTTTAGGTGAAGATACTGCCAAAGTTCTGGCCGCTGGTGCCGATATCGTGCATTTTGACGTTATGGATAACCATTACGTGCCCAACTTGACGTTTGGGGCGCCTATCTGTAAAGCGCTGCGAGACTATGGAATTACCGCCCCCATCGATGTTCATTTAATGGTCAAACCGGTCGATAGGATCATCCCAGACTTCGCTAAAGCAGGGGCAACTCATATCAGTTTCCACCCAGAGGCCAGTGAACATGTTGATCGCTCATTACAATTAATTCGCGAAAATGGCTGTACTGCAGGGCTAGTATTTAATCCAGCAACTCCACTAAGCTACCTTGATTATGTCATGGATAAAGTTGACATGATCCTGCTAATGTCCGTCAATCCAGGCTTTGGTGGCCAATCCTTTATCCCACAAACTCTCAATAAATTGCGCCAAGTCCGTAAACTCATTGATGAAAGTGGCTATGATATCCGTTTGGAAGTCGATGGCGGGGTTAAAGTTAATAATATTGCAGAAATTGCAGCAGCAGGTGCCGATACTTTTGTTGCAGGTTCCGCAATCTTCGATCAACCAGACTATAAAACCGTCATTGATGCAATGCGTAGCGAATTACAAAAGGTATCTCAATGACTGACATGGTATTAGAGAATATCAAAGCAATAGCTTTCGATTTAGACGGCACTCTTGTAGACAGCGCAGATGGCTTAGCTGAAGCCATCGACAACATGCTAAAAGAACTTGGCTTTTCACCCGCAGGTAAAGAGCGTGTCTCTATTTGGGTTGGTAATGGCGTGGATGTTTTAGTTGAACGCGCGCTTTCTTGGGCTGAAGCCCAAATAACACCCGAGTTACAAAAAGCTGCGCGAGCTAGCTTCGATAAATTCTATGCCATTTCTGTCACAACTGGCAGCGAACTATTCCCTGAAGTGAAAGAAACCTTAGAGCAACTAGCAAAATATGGCCTCCCAATGGGCATTGTGACCAATAAGGCCACACCATTTATTGCACCGCTCTTGAAGAAATTAGGTATTGAACACTACTTTTCTCTTGTCTTGGGTAGCGATGACGTCAAAGCTTTGAAACCACATCCCGCTCCCCTCTACTTAACGATGGGAACATTCGGTTTACGTAAAGAAGAATTGCTTTTTGTCGGCGATTCTCGTAATGATATTATTGCAGCGAAAAACGCTGAATGCCCGTGTGTCGGTCTGACCTACGGTTATAACTATGGTGAATCTATTGCACTGAGTGAACCGAACTGTGTATTAACACATTTTTCTGATTTATTACCTGCAATTGGGTTATCTGAAATAAAATAAGCAAGGACATAACTAAATGAGCACTCCCACTGAAAATTTAAAGCACCCCCAAAAACCAATCGTATTCAGCGGCGCACAGCCTTCCGGTGAATTAACCATCGGTAACTATATGGGTGCATTACGTCAGTGGGTACAAATGCAAGATGACTACGATTGCATTTACTGTATCGTTGACCAGCACGCAATTACCGTTCGCCAAGACCCTATCGAACTGCGTAAAAGAACTCTCGATACACTCGCGCTTTATTTAGCCTGTGGCATTGACCCGAAAAAAAGTACCATTTTTGTACAGTCACATGTGCCGCAACATGCCCAATTGAGCTGGGCGCTTAACTGCTACACCTATTTCGGTGAATTGAGCCGTATGACTCAATTTAAAGATAAATCAGCGCGCCATGCAGAAAATATCAATGCCGGCCTATTTGACTACCCAGTATTAATGGCTGCGGATATTTTAATTTATCAAACAAATCAAGTGCCTGTTGGTATTGACCAGAAACAGCATCTTGAATTGAGCCGAGATATTGCTCAACGCTTCAATGCCATTTATGGTGATATTTTCACAGTACCCGATCCATTCATTCCAACTGGTGGTGGTGCTCGTGTTATGGCATTACAAGATCCAACCAAGAAAATGTCTAAGTCCGATGATAACCGTAACAACGTTATCGCCTTATTAGAAGACCCGAAATCTGTCGTGAAAAAAATCAAACGCGCAATGACTGACTCCGAAGAGCCACCGCGTATTCGTTATGATTTAGAAAATAAGCCGGGTGTTTCTAATTTATTAGACATTATGTCAGGCGTGACTGGCAAAAAAATTGCAGAACTTGAAACCGAATTTGAAGGGCAAATGTACGGTCATCTTAAAGGCGCTGTGGCTGAAGCCGTTTCCGGTATGTTGACCACACTGCAAACTCGTTACCATGAATTCCGTAATGATGAAGCGTTGCTCAACCAAATTATGGATGAAGGCGCAACGAAAGCAGCTGCACGTGCACAAGAAACCCTAGATAAAGTTTACGAAGCAATTGGTTTTGTTAAACGCCCACAACGCTAGCCAAATAAAAAGCGCTTACTCATCAATGGGTGAGCGCTTCCATTAATACATAATCAATTTTTTTCACAGACTCCTTCTATTTTTCTATCTGGAGTCCCCCCATCTTTATCTATTAAATACCTTATCTATTGATTTTAAATTATTTAATTAATAATAAGGGCACCCTATGTTATTCAAAAACAAACATGCTATTGTTCAAGGCGGCTCACGTGGTATTGGTGCGGCTATTGTGAAAAAACTCGCCAGAGACGGGGCCAATGTTACTTTCACCTATGCCTCATCAGATGAAAATGCAAAATTATTGATCACTGAAACAGCGCAATTTCCCGGTAAAGTCATGGCTATCAAAGCCAATAGTGCTAATGAGTATGAAATTACAGCAGCAATCAAACAGTCATTTGATAAGTTTGGATCTATTGATATTTTAATTAACAGTATTGGTATTCTTGAATTTGGTTCAGTAGAAACCCTCTCTCTAGAGTCATTTGATCGTTCCTATTCCCTAAATGTACGCAGCTTATTTATTGCCAGCCAATCCGCATTAGCGGTTATGAATGATAATGGACGAATAATTCACATTGGCAGTGTCAACTCAGAGCGAGTGCCATTTGAAGGCGGGTCTGCCTACGCGATGAGTAAATCAGCCATCATTGGCTTAACAAAAGGCATGGCTAGAGATGTGGCTTCAAGAGGGATAACGGTCAATAACGTTCAGCCAGGCCCCGTAAATACAGATATGAACCCAGAACAAGGCGAGTTTGCAGAGAGTCTGAAACAAATAATGGCCTTAAAACGCTACGCTAGTGCTGATGAAATTGCTGATTTTGTATTGTACTTAGCTAGCCCTGCTGCTGCTTATATCACGGGAGCAAATTTAAATATTGATGGTGGATTCACAGCTTAGTCTTCGCTTTTGCTTATAACAAAAAAACGGGATATTTTTCCCGTTTTTCATTAACCAATGAGTTTAACTTTAATTATTGAAAATCTTTGTCGGTATATAACTGAGTTGCTTTTACACCTTCAATATTTTTCGCACCACCTAACATCATATTGATAGATAATTCTTTATTTAATTGCTGAATGACAGAATTAACCCCTTCTGCACCACCTAAATTTAATCCATAAAGAATAGGACGGCCTACAGCCACAACATCAGCACCACTCGCTAAAGCTTTAAATACATGTGAACCACGGCGTACACCACTGTCAAAAACAATAGGAACACGTTTATTCACTACTTTTGCAATTGACGGCAACACATCAAAAGATGCAGGACCACTGTCTAATTGACGACCACCATGATTAGACACCCAAATAGCATCCGCGCCAGCTTTTATCACAACATCAGCATCTTCAGGTGATTGAATACCTTTGACAATAACCGGTAAACCTGACAATTTTTTCACATATTGAATATCTGCTGGCGTAAATGCTTGCTTCGCTTGCGCATAAATTTCACTGATCCCAGCACCTTTACCTGTTTTCGAGCCATCGCTATTTTGCTGAGCAAATAGTTCTAAATTGGCAAAACCTAACGGAAACTGAAAATTATTACGAATATCATCTTCACGATATCCACCAACAGGTGAGTCCACCGTCAAAATGATCGCTTTAGCACCACTTTCTTTAGCCCGTTTCAACGTAAATTCATTGAAAGCCTCGTTTTTACTCATATACAGCTGAAAAAAGAATGGGTTATTTCCCGAAACTTCCGCAACTTCTTCAATAGTTTTATTGCCATAAGTACTGAGAGAAAAAATAGAACCTGCTTTAGCCATACCTTTTGCAGTCGCTATTTCACCCTCTTTATGAGCGAGACCTTGAGCCGCCATCGGCGCCTGAATAATCGGTGTTTTAAGTTTAATACCTAAAAAATCAGTTGATAAATCAATATCTGAAATTTCAATACCTTGCATCACACGTGGCATAATGTATTTTTTATCAAAATGCTGCGTATTTTTATTTAAATTCAGCTCATCTTCAGCACCACCACGGATGTAGCCAAAAGCGCCTTTTTCCATATTTTTTGCCACTTGGCTTTCTAGCTCATCCAAATTGACAATTTTAATTGGGCCTTCTTTATCGCTCGCTTTATATTCAGCAGCTTGAGCCGTCCCTAATGTTAAAGCAACAGCTAATAGTGTTGATGTCACAACGGTATTTTTTTTGAAATTCAACATGATTAATCCTTTACTTTCTTGTACTTATTACCACAAATTATTGTTTAATGGCTTCTGCCTGGATCTTGATAGTGACATTCTGAGTCATACCATCTTTCACTAAGAAATCGATACCCCACTGTGTACGATCAATAGTTGCTTCAAAATCACCACCACAAACATCCGCTTTAAAAATTGGGCTGAAGTAACAACCAAACTTTGTTGTTTTTAATTGAATAGGGTGTGATTCGCCTTTCATTGTCAGTACACCGTCAATAGAAACAGGCTTGTTATCAACGAAATTCCATTTAGACGACTTAAATTCAATCGTTGGGTACTTGGCAACATCTAACATATCTGCACTTTTGATATGATTGCCGAATGCAGGTAAACCTGTATTTAATGTTTCCGCAGGGATGATAACATTCACGCTACCTGTTTGTTTTTCCAGAGAATAAGTCATATCGCCCGTAATATTATGAAATCCACCGCTATTGGTTGAAGTATTAAAATGGTCAATATAGAACACCGCTTTCGTATGTGTTGGGTCTAATTTATAGTCAGCCGCCTGAGCGGTTCCAAAAACAAATAAAGATGCCAATAAAGGTAAAGCTAGCTTTTTCATGTACGTTCCTTAAACTTTAAGTGCAAATAAACTGCCCTTATTCGTAATAAAGGCAGCCTTATTTCATTTCGTGAGTTAAATATCGTGAGTATTTCTTTAATTAACGCTCTGAATCTAATTGCTCATTATTTTTCAGAACTTCTTGTGCTTTGCTGTAGCTTTCAATTAATAATTGATAGGCAGGGAAGATTTGCGTGTAAGCCATTGCCCATTCAGCTGCATCTTCACGGTTCCAAGTCCCTTGTAATTCTGAAGCAACCGCAGCAGTATCCATCGGCACCACCCCCGCTTGAACAACTCGAGCCAAGGTAATTTCTTGCGCCATTTTGCTGTAAGTCCCTGATGCATCAATCACCACAAATACTTGGTAGCCATCCATCACCGCACTAATCGCAGGGAACGCCATACAAACACTGGTAATAGTTCCAGCAATAATCAGTTGTTTTTTACCTGTTGCTTTCACGGCCGCCACAAACTCTGGGTTATCCCATGCATTAATTTCACCGCGGCGTGCAATATATTGTGCATGTGGTGCATTTTGATGAATTTCTGGGATCAACGGACCGTTTGGGCCTTGAGGTACAGAAGCCGTTGTTATTACGGGAATTTTTTCAAGAGATGCCATTTTAGCCAGAACAGCGGCGCGAGCACGCAATTCCGTCATTGGCATATCACCTACAGTTTGAAATAAACCACTCTGATGATCGATTAATAACATCACCGCATCTTCTGGGTTAATAGCAGGACGTTGACCATTAAAATTAGCTGGACTACTCATGATGAAACCTCTCAATCGATAAAATATGAAAGCTGTTTTTGATTTAAAAATAGAACGATAGCCGCTCCGTTTTTGTGTTATTTAGATTAATTCATCGATTTAAGGCTGAGTAGTCCAGTTTTTGATAAACACTGTTCTATAAATAGAATTATCAGTGCTTATTCTATTGTTCTATTACTGCAACAATGAAACCTATTTTTGCCACTACCCCCTCATTATTAGCTCCTTTATTATTCAGTCATCAAAACAATTTAGGAGCAAAACCATGAAAAAAATTATTGGTATCTATCAATCTCCTCGCAGCCATTGGGTAGGAGACGGCTTCCCTGTCCGTTCAATGTTTAGCTATAACGATCATGGGAAATACCTTAATCCGTTTATTTTACTCGACAGAGCGGGGCCTTTTGATTTCCCAAGCTCAAACTCAGCAAACAGAGGCGTTGGTGAGCACCCACACCGTGGGTTTGAAACAGTCACGATTGTGTATGATGGCGAAGTGGCTCACCATGACTCTACGGGTGAAGGCGGTGTGATAGGCCCTGGTGATGTTCAGTGGATGACTGCGGCGTCCGGTATTTTGCATCAAGAGTATCAGTCTGATACCTTCATGAAAAAAGGTGGCACACTTGATATGGTGCAACTGTGGGTCAATTTGCCAGCAAAAGACAAATCAGCGGCCCCCGGCTACCAATTGTTAGAAAGCCAAAGCATGCCAAAAGTTGCATTACCCAATGATGCAGGTACATTGCGAGTGATCGCTGGTGACTATTTAGGCAATAGAGGTGCAGCAAAAACTTTTAGCCCATTAGATGTATGGGATTTACAGTTGAACAAAGGTAAAACTGTGGGTATCCCAACCAAAGCGGGGCGCCATGTTGGTTTAGTCATGTTACGCGGCTCAATGTTTGTTGATGGTCGTTCCGCTTTAAACGAAGGCGAGTTGATGATCCTCGACGATACAGACAGTAATATTCTGCTGGAAGCTACGGAAGACGCATTAGTACTGCTGCTCAGTGGCGATCCCATTGACGAGCCAGTTGTTGGCTACGGCCCTTTTGTGATGAATACTGTTCAAGAAATCAATGAAGCCATAAATGATTTCAACAGTGGGAAATTTGGGCGCATTCCTGAAACACAATAAATGACGAATATTTCCCTGATAGCCTAATGCGCTATCGGGGAAATTTATTTCACCGACGGTGAAATATTATCGGCCAAATAATTCAAGAGTAATTGAATTGATGGCAACAACCCTTTGCGTGATGGATATACAGCATGAATGATATCTTCAGGAAACTGCCATTTCGGTAATACCTCTACCAGACTCCCTGACCCAATGTCTTTTTCTACCACACCATAAGGCAGCCTTGCTATCCCGACACCTTTCAGTGCCGCATGGTATAACGTTAAGATATCGGTTGTCGCTAACTTGGGGGTAAAATGCTGCGTAAAACTAAGATCATCACTATTTTTAAGGGTTAACGTGTAATTTTGTGAGTGCTCCGTATTCGCTAACATTGGGTAATCCACCAGCTTTTCTGGTTCAGTAAGTTCACCCCGCTCTGTGAATAATTGTGGGCTAGCCACTAATATACGTCGTGAATACCCAAGTACCTTCATCATTAAGCCTGAATCATCCAGTGGTAATGAGCGCACGCGAATAGCTAAATCCAACCCTTCACTGATCACATCAACAGGTCGGTTAACTGCTAAAATTTGAATGTCGATATCAGGATATTGCACCATAAAATTAACAAGTAATTCATTGAGATAAACTTGCAATAGCGCGACGGGGCACGATAATTTAATTATCCCTTTAGGGTGAGACTGAACAGAACATATCAATTCATGAGCAATTTCAGCTTCATCAACCACATTTTTACACTGCTGATAAAATACTTGCCCTACTTCTGTGACATGAAACTGGCGAGTAGAACGATAAATCAATGAAACATTTAACTTTTGTTCTAATTCTGCGATGCGACGACTTAATTTAGACTTAGGGATCCCTAGCGCCAGACCCGCTTGTGAAAAACCACCATATTCGACAACTTTCACAAAATAGTAGAGATCGTTTAAATCATATTGCATCTCACGCCCCTTAACATTCCCAATCGCAATATCACCATCTTACTAAAAACCCCAAAAAAGCGCTTTAAAAATGAATACGGCCAATTAAAGCCTGCAAACAAAACAAATAGTCTGGCAAGCAAAACAACTAATTCACGATAACAAAGCGAAATAAATTAAAGTGATGGATTCGCAATGGAGGTTTCGCATGTACCGCGCACTTTGGGAACAACTTTGTCCCTATCGCTTCACATTATTATTTGCACTTATTTTACAAGCTATTGCAGGCCTCTGTTCACTCATTCCATTAATAGCAATTAGCCAAGTTGCTGCCGCACCCGTTCATCAATATTATGAGTGGGTCGTTATTGCGTCTATTGGTGGTGTAAGTTGGCTAATTTGCCAAACTCTTGCTTTGTATTTAACACATCAAACGGATAACCACCTCTGCTACCACGTTAGACTACAACTTCTTAATAAAATAGAAAAACTCCCACTAAATCACTTTGCCCAACACGGTAGAGACGGTTTTTTGCAAATTGCGGAGCGTGATGTGCGTGGGTTGCATCAATTAACTGCTCACGCCCCCGCAGATATCACAAAACTAATTATCGTCCCCACAGCAGCGACTCTTATTCTATTATGGCAAAATGTACTGCTCACCCTTTTTTGCTTAATGCCATTAATTGCCTCTATTTTTTTATTTAGACAAATGCGTTCTGTACGCTATCAGGCACTCTACACCTCACGTAACCAGGCAATGGGCTTCCTATATGAACAATACGCGGAACTCGCAGATAACCCGCTACAAGCTAGGCAATACCCCAACCAATCAATTCAAAAAAAAGCATCACAAGCTTTATCTCAATTTGAAATCGCCTTTCATCGATGGATAAGCAAAATAGGCGCCTTGAGCTCACTGACCCAAGTCGGTATCAGCAGCACATTGCTTTCATTATGGGTAATTGTAGGGGTTTCATTACTACCTGAGCCCGTACCTCTTGCTCAAGTGATTTTATTCATTTTATTAATTAGCAGTATCGCTGCACCTGTTGCAGCAATGGGGCATGGCGCAGACGCCTTAAACCTTGCTGTCAATGCATCAGAGCGTATTCACCAACTTCTCGCTGAACCAGATATGCATTACGGAGAAAAAGACGTTAGCACGTCCCAAGGTGAGCTCAAACTTGTTCAAGTTGACGTTAAAATAGGTAATAACCCAATATTATCGAATATTAACATCACCGTTGCTCCCAACGAATTTATGGCTATAGTCGGGGCATCAGGTGCGGGGAAGAGTACTTTATTACAGCTTATGGCGCGCTTTTTAGACCCAACAGTAGGAAATGTGCTCTTTAACTCGGTTCCATTACCACAGCTATCATTAACCAGTTTGAACCGTACGGTTTCCATCGTCATGCAAAACACCCCATCCTTACCTTGTTCTGTACGTGAAAATCTACAGTTGTTTGCCCCAAATGCCACTGAAGATGAAATGTACCGTTACCTTGATGCGCTCAACTTATTATCGCTTGTGAAACAACAACCTAAAGGGCTGGATGCCGTAATAGAACAAGATATGCAGCTGTCCGGTGGGGAAGCTCAACGCCTTGCCATTGCACGTGCGCTGCTATCACCAGCGCCTTTATTACTGCTTGATGAGCCAACATCCGCACTTGACCCACAAAATGCACAACGGGTTCTGAATTTATTGCATACCGAGCCACGAACCTGTGTATTAATTACCCATGACTTAAGTGGCTTGGGTCTAGTAGATCGCGTATTGCTGTTAGACAGCGGGAAATTAATCGCACAAGGCTCGCATCAACAACTTTCAATGCAGTCAGAACCCTATCAGCAACTTTTACGCGCTCTGGAGGATGACTGTGCTTAAGCGTTTATTGTACACAGTACGTAATGCCATATTTTGGATGACGCTAAGTGCTGTTTTAGAGGGTGTTAGCGGGTTATTTTTATTTGTTGTTATTTTAGATTGGCACCTTGATACCACGATGCCATTAACCCTTTTCGCTCTTTCTAGTTTATCTGCATTAGCCGTAACATTTATCGCCACTCAAAAAGGCTATTTTGCTGGGGGGTTGGTGATGCGTTATCTTGCTACGGCACTTATTCGCCATCTACCGCTTTCATTACAACCCATATCAAACAGTAATCAGCTAATTTCAGGGCCTGTTTCACAGGTTATGTCTGTGCCCGCACATTTATTACACCCAATTATCAGTGGGTTAGTAACACCCTGCACTATCGTAATTGGCGCTTTAATTTATCAAATTAGTTTTGGTGCCATTTTACTATTTATAATCAGTATTTTATTAATATCCTTACGTTTTTCCGCCACTAAAGTTGCCTTTTTTGAGCAAGCCGTTCATGAGTCAGAACAACAAGCAGTGAGTGCACTCAATCAATATGCCCTCCACCAGCCATTAATTCGTCGCTCAAGCGCTCACCATGAGCAACTGCACCCTAAACTTGCCTTAGCGTCCCAATATCAAACTCAAAAACAGCTACAACGAAGAAGTTTGCCATTTCACTTATTATTTTCATTGATGGTGCAAACTGCGTTTATTACGCTCTTTGGATTCGGTATTTATTTAGTTGATCATGCAAAGATGCCACTAAACATGTGGCTAGCAGGGTTAGTTTTATTAGCTCGCTTAATTGAACCTATGTGGCTGCTTTCTCATTTAGACCAATCAATTAGGCAGATGAAAAAAGCAGTTCAACAAATCGAGAAAGCCTTGCAGACTCCAGTGTTGGTGTTTCCTTATCGTACATCAGCGCCCACCATCAATAGCGTTAGCTGTGAACAATTATCATTTTACAGTGATAATAAAAAATGCATTCTGCAAAATATAAACCTTACTTTTAAGGAACATACGCTTACCGTCATTGTAGGCCCATCAGGAGCAGGGAAAAGTACATTATTAGGCTTGCTTGCTCGCTTACAAGACCCAACACAGGGCTGTGTGAATTATGGTAGTCAAAATATTAAAACCCTATCACAAGCAGTGTTGTGCGCTAGCCGGGGGATCTTATTACAAGACAGCCGTTTATTTTACGGTAGCGTACGCCAAAACTTGATACTTGATGATGATAATATTGATGACCGGGCTATCAGCACATTACTGACACAACTTAATTTTACAGCCAATCATGAGTTCTTAGAGAAAGAGGTTGGTGCCGGTGGTATGCAACTTTCTGGCGGCCAAAGGCAACGACTGTGTATTGCGAGGCTAATGCTACAGCACCCTGACATCATTTTAATGGATGAACCAACGGCAAGCCTTGATAACGTCAATACCGCCTCAGTGATTGACCTTATAACTCAAGCCAAACAGCAAACACGGGTCATCGTCACCCACCTGCCCAATCTTGCACGCCAAGCAGACTCTATTGTGTATATGGAGAACGGGAACGTGATCGCTCAGGGGACACATCCCGAATTAATGGCGAATATCCCGTGGTACCAACAGTTTATACAACAAACGCCTAAGACATAGGCATTCTTAGTATCGCACGTTATATTGCTAGCAAGCGCTTATGGCTAAATACTCCCTTTGCTATAAGCGCCCAATGGCTTTTCACTGGTGATTAACGCTTACCAAACAGACGGTGCTTAAACTCTTCAATGCGGTGGTTATCTAAACGGTTTTGCATGGTTAAGCTCCAACTTGCAGATAACCCTGCTGCGCTTAAAAGGCGCTGATATAACTCTTCATCATAAGGGGCGTGAAATGCAATCATAATGGCTTCTTGTACCGAGATATCACTATTGCGGCTCAATAATGTTAATGGCGCATTTTCACTAACATTGCCCGTTTTAATGACACGGTACAGCCAACCACAGCGCCCATTGTCTTGCATCATCTGTGCAAAATTTTCAATTCCTGTTAACCCATTGAGCTTATAACAAGGGGAACGAGGTTGCGTGACCTGAATGCGCGCATCACCCCAAGCAAAAATATCCCCAATAAATACGTTTTCTTCTGTCATACCCAGCGTTGATATATTTTCTCCAAATGCGGAGGCAATAAATAAATCCGCTAAATCTGGATACGCACTAGCCCAAAAGTCATAATGGTCACGTGGATAATGGCAAAGAGCTCTATCAGGCCCGCCATGGAAGCGTTTTTCAGCTTGTTCATCCCCCTCAAGCCCTAATTGCCCTAACATCAATAACCCATCGGCAGCTTGCTTATGAATAGCGCTGTGCCCACAGGACTGGGTTGCTTGGACTTTACCGATAAAGACTTGGGGAAGGAATAACATGGGCGGCACTCTCCACATAAATAGGTGACGAAACCTTCATCATAAAGAATGCCAATAGAGATAACAATCGGGTGGGGTATAAATAAAAAAGCGCAGCATTAACGCTACGCTTATGGTAAATAAATTATCTTATAAAATTATTTAGCTTTTGCTGCAAAACGTGCCGCAGCTTCATCCCAGTTCACAACTGACCAGAATGCTTTAATATAATCAGGGCGGCGGTTTTGGAATTTCAGATAATAAGCGTGTTCCCATACATCTAAACCGATGATTGGGTAACCAGATGCACCTGAAATAGCCTCACCCATTAATGGATTGTCTTGGTTCGCTGTTGAAACAACAGCTAATTTACCGTCATCTTTCAGAACCAGCCACGCCCAGCCAGAACCGAAACGGGTTGCAGCGGCTTTTTCAAACAGTTCTTTAAATGCATCAACGCTACCGAAATCACGTTCAATCGCAGCTTTCAGTTCGCCTTTTAATTCAGTATTTAATTTCAAACCTTTCCAGAACATGCTGTGATTTGAATGTCCACCCGCGTTATTACGGACAAACGTACGTTGATCAGCAGGGATTTGGTCTAATTTTTGGATCAGAACATCGATATCTAAACCCGCTAATTCAGGCAGTTTTTCTAACGCTGTATTGGTGTTAGTCACATAGGTTTGATGATGCTTAGTATGGTGGATTTCCATGGTTTGCTTGTCAAAGTGTGGTTCCAATGCATCATAAGCATAAGGTAAAGCAGGTAATGTATAACTCATATTATTGTCTCCAGTGACGTAAATACCGCTATGTTTCTCATTTTTACCACAAGGCTCATAGGGTAAACACTTGCGTAACTTCGCACCTTGTGAATTACTATCTATTATAGTTATTTTACTGTTAATGAAAATCATTATCAAACCCACAGTAAACATATGGATATTTATATTCGCTATGAGAGCTCGTTTATTCAGTAACTAATACCAATAACCCCACCTTTTATTTTTCTTTAAATCTACCTTTTGTTATATTTTTAGTCTTATATTTCAATTTGATATTTAGCATCAAATGATAATCCTGCAAATCTCATTACAATTAATACGTGATCTTCCGCGCAAAAGAAAAACAAATTTAAAATTCGTGCTTTAGTTAACCATTTTTTGACATAGTATTAACATTTGCAAGGAGATAATAATATGACTCAAATAACTAAACATCCCGTTCCTGCTGAAATTGCAAAAAATGCCCTGATAAACGAACAACAGTATAACGATGAGTACCAACGCTCGATTCAAGACCCTGAAGGATTTTGGGGCGAAAAAGGAAAAATCGTTGATTGGATTAAACCTTACACTCGTGTCAAGAACACCTCTTTCGACCCCGGCCATATTGATATCCGCTGGTTTGAAGACGGTACATTAAATTTAAGTGCTAACTGTTTAGATCGCCATCTGGCTGAAAAAGGTGACCAAACAGCGATTATTTGGGAAGGCGATGACCCTTTATCGTCAAAAAATGTTACTTACCGCGAACTGCACCATGATGTATGTCAGTTTGCTAATGTCCTGAAACAACAAGGTATTCGTAAAGGCGATGTTGTCGCCATTTACATGCCTATGGTTGTTGAAGCTGCTGTCGCGATGCTAGCCTGTGCCCGTATTGGCGCGATACATACGGTCATTTTTGCTGGTTTCTCCCCTGAAGCTGTCTCTGGTCGCGTTATTGACTGTAAAGCGAAGCTCATCATCACCGCAGATGAAGGCTTACGTGCTGGCCGTGCAATTCCATTAAAGAAAAATGTGGATGACGCACTCGCTAATCCGCAAGTCACTACGGTTTCTCATGTGATTGTTTACCAACGCACAGGTAACGCACCGAGCTGGGTAGAAGGCCGTGATCTCTGGTGGCACGACGTCATCAAAGGGGTCAGTGCAGACTGCCCTCCTGAAGAAATCAACGCAGAAGACCCGCTCTTTATCCTGTACACCTCGGGTTCTACAGGTAAGCCAAAAGGCGTTCTGCATACCACTGGCGGTTATTTGGTTTATGCCACACTGACATTCAAGTACACCTTCGACTACCATCCGGGTGAAGTCTATTGGTGTACTGCTGATGTCGGCTGGGTAACAGGCCATAGTTATTTGTTATATGGGCCATTATCCAATGGCGCTAAAACATTAATGTTCGAAGGGGTACCTAATTACCCATCAGTTAACCGAATGAGCCAGGTGGTTGATAAACACCAAATCAATATCCTTTATACTGCGCCAACCGCCATCCGCGCATTAATGGCTGAAGGCGATAAAGCCATTGAAGGTACTGACCGCAGCTCATTACGAATTCTCGGCTCCGTGGGGGAACCCATTAACCCTGAAGCTTGGGAATGGTTCTATAAAAAAATTGGTAATAGCCGTTGTCCAGTGGTTGATACCTGGTGGCAAACGGAAACGGGTGGTTTCATGATCACACCGCTCCCGGGAGCAACTATGTTAAAACCGGGGTCTGCAACATTGCCATTCTTCGGTGTTCGCCCTGCGTTAGTTGATAACCTTGGTGAACCTATAGAAGGCGCCACAGAAGGTAACTTAGTGATTGTTGATTCATGGCCGGGTCAAGCCCGAACCTTATTTGGCGATCACGAACGCTTCGAGCAAACCTATTTCTCAACCTTTAAAGGCATGTACTTTAGCGGTGATGGTGCTCGTCGTGATGAAGATGGTTACTATTGGATTACCGGCCGTGTTGACGATGTACTGAATATTTCGGGCCACCGTCTAGGTACGGCAGAAATAGAATCCGCCCTCGTAGCACATCCGAAAGTGGCTGAAGCAGCTGTGGTCGGTATTCCTCATAATATTAAAGGCCAAGCAATCTACGCTTATGTCACATTAATATCTGGGGTTGAGCCATCACCAGAGCTATACACCGAAGTTCGTAATTGGGTTCGTAAAGAAATTGGCCCAATTGCTACACCAGATGTTCTTCACTGGACGGATTCACTACCCAAAACCCGTTCCGGTAAAATCATGCGTCGTATCCTACGTAAAATTGCATCAGGGGACACCAGTAATTTTGGAGATACCTCCACTCTGGCCGATCCAGGTGTTGTCGAAAAACTACTCGAAGAAAAACAGTCTATGAGTATGTCATAACGCTAAAAGGCCAACTCATTGAGGCGGCCTTACATACATCCCAACAAGATGGTTTACTCTAAATAATTCGAGGTGCAGTCAACAATGCTGCAGCTTGAAGTATGACGAGTATAACAGAGGAGAACTCTGATGAATGCTACTGCTTACGAAAAGGTAGAGGATAACCCTCGCTTTAAAGAACTGGTTAGGAAACGTAGTCGCTTTTCATGGTTGTTATCAATAATAACGCTCGTGCTGTATGTTGGATTTATTTTTCTTATCGCTTTTGACCCAAGCTGGCTAGGAACACCGATATCCGAAGGTTCATACATCACAAGAGGGATCCCTGTTGGTGTCGGCCTAATTGTCATTTCATTTGTACTCACTGGGCTTTACGTTATCCGAGCCAACGGTGAATACGACCGTTTAACCGCAGAAATTTTAAAAGAGGTAGAAAAATGAAAATATTGCTCTCACTCATTCTCTTTTTTACCTCATCAATGGCGTTTTCTGATGCATTGACAGGGGATGTTGAACGCCAGCCTGTGAATATTCAGGCAATTGTGATGTTCTTACTGTTTGTCGGCTTCACTTTATATATTACCTACTGGGCGTCAAAAAGAACGCGTTCTCGCTCTGATTACTACACTGCGGGTGGGAAAATTACCGGTTTCCAAAACGGGATGGCTATCGCTGGCGACTTTATGTCTGCTGCCTCCTTCTTAGGGATCTCTGCTCTGGTTTATACTTCTGGCTATGATGGCCTGATTTATTCAATTGGCTTCTTAATTGGCTGGCCGATCATTCTATTCTTAATTGCCGAGCGCTTACGTAATTTAGGTCGTTATACCTTCGCTGATGTCGCTTCTTATCGATTAAAACAAAGACCCATTCGTATTCTATCTGCGGTTGGCTCTCTAGTTGTTGTTGCACTGTACCTTATCGCTCAAATGGTTGGCGCGGGTAAATTGATTGAATTGTTATTTGGTCTCAATTACCACGTCGCGGTTGTTATCGTGGGTATCTTGATGGTGCTATATGTCCTATTTGGTGGAATGTTAGCCACAACTTGGGTGCAAATTATTAAAGCCATCTTGTTATTAGCAGGTGCAACATTCATGGCCGTTATGGTTATGAAGCATGTTGGCTTTAATTTTAACACTCTGTTTAAAGAAGCGGTTGAAGTTCATAAAAATGGTATTGCCATTATGAGCCCGGGAGGACTGGTTTCCGACCCAATATCCGCCTTATCCCTTGGTCTTGCTTTGATGTTTGGTACTGCAGGTCTCCCTCACATAATTATGCGATTCTTCACAGTCAGTGATGCAAAAGAAGCGCGTAAAAGTGTGTTCTATGCCACTGGCTTTATTGGTTATTTTTACATATTAACCTTTATTATTGGTTTTGGTGCCATCGTTCTAGTCAGTTCCAATCCTGCATTTAAAGATGCAACTGGAGCACTTATCGGTGGAACAAATATGGCAGCTGTTCACCTTGCAGATGCCGTCGGTGGTAACTTCTTCTTAGGCTTTATTTCTGCGGTTGCCTTTGCCACCATCCTTGCTGTTGTTGCCGGTTTAACACTAGCGGGTGCCTCTGCGGTTTCCCATGACTTGTATGCGATGGCAATGAAAAATGGTAAAGCAGATGAAAAAGATGAATTACGTGTCTCTAAAATTACCGTTGTTATCTTAGGTTTTGTTGCGATTGGTTTAGGTATTTTGTTTGAAAAACAAAATATTGCCTTCATGGTTGGTTTAGCCTTTTCTATCGCTGCCAGTTGTAACTTCCCGATCATTTTACTGTCGATGTACTGGCGTAAGCTGACAACTCGCGGTGCATTGGCTGGTGGATGGTTCGGTTTAATTACCGCAGTTGTCCTGATGATTTTAGGACCAACCATCTGGGTTAGCATTCTTCATCATGAAAAACCTATATATCCATATGAATATCCAGCACTTTTCTCCATGGCTGTTGCATTTATTGCTTCATGGTTATTCTCGGTGACGGATAATTCCGAACAAGGAAAAATGGAAAGAGAGCGCTTTAAAGAGCAATTTGTTCGTTCACAAATTGGACTAGGTATTGAACAGGGTAAATCACACTAAACCTAACTTTATTGCCACACCAAACGGCTCAGTGTATCGAGCCGTTTTTTATTAATAGTTTATTTAAGCCTACACTAGTTTCACCATTGATTTTCTTAATTTTATCTAATAAATCAACAGGCTAAATGAACTCACATAAAGGAATTGATAGTATAATTTGCCCCTATTACTCATAAGTTTTGTGTAAAAAAAATCCTTCTTTCTATGTAGAGAAAAGAAGGATATTAATAATATTAAAAAACTTATTTTTGTTTTCGTTATTCGATACTATCTTGCATAGTGTTGTCTTTCTACATCAGCCCAATTTTCTACTAGTGAATAAAACTCTGCTGAACTTGTTTTTCTTTCTTCTTGTAATTTTTTAAATTCTTGCTTGTTTTTCGGCGTGTAACGAGAAAGTAGCTGGTCTAATACAATATTTTTATCTGCGAATTGGGAACCCAGTTTTAATTTTTTATACAGCACTGCGGTAATAAACCCACTGATAGCGAGCATTCCAATGACAGTGGCAAAGCTATAGTCAATGCCAAGGGTATTTCTCAGCGCATTTAACAGTAAAAAAGGAACAAAAAACATCACTAATAAAGAAAGAATCGTTGCGCCATCTTGGCCATTATTAAACTCATTTTCTTTCTGTTTGTTTACAGAAATAATTTGGTCGAAAATTCGATGATTAGCGCTTTTTGATTTATTCATATGACCCACCTTTGCTATACAAATATTGTTTACACGAAATACCATCCATTAAAAGGTATAACTTGCTTAGCCGGCCTATCTTTCATATCGGGATGTAAGTTTCTTTCCTTTGAAAATTTCACTTATAAGCAAACTTCATCGGTAACATGATAGCTGGATATACCATTAACTACTTAACACAGTATAAATGTAAGAAATTGAAACATCAATTTAACAATTTTTATATAAAAAAATAAACAATCGAGCACTTATTTATTAAAAATAAACTAACAAAATAGTAAACTTACATATGAGTAAAATTGATTAATTTACTTTTATCTATTGATATTAATGAGTTTATTGTTCAAGAAATGACTTCTTTGGGTCACTTAATTAACACCATAAAAACCATTAAGATTATAAACATTACAGATCAGGTTAAGGCCAATTCTGTCAGATAGTTTCATTAAGTCATTATTTTTTTTAATAGATCATAAATTACCTATCATCCAGAGAGTCAAATCACACAGCAATTGTACTCGGAGAGATAAACTCACCTAACCCACCCCCTATTGCCCTTACTGTAAAGCTGAGTTTGATTTTATTGACTTACCTGCACTTAATTAAGAAATAAGTGAGCTGTTACTTACTACTTTAGTTCCAACAATTCTATTCACCACGATCAGCGGTAAAGATGTATTAATGGCTTTCCATAAGCCAAAGAGATGAAAAGGGGAGGAATAGCGTAAGAAATACAGGAATAAAGAAATAAAAAAGAAAAAAAAGAGAAAAGAGGAAAAACACAAGATAATTAGCACGCTAGT